>DATBAY010000159.1:0-12164 GCA_036271295.1 Lacipirellulaceae bacterium
GTGGCGGCGAGGACGAGCCGCGTCATGAACGCTGCGCGGCCACCGAACTGCAGCGACTCGGGAAGGATGTCTGGTGTGCTGGGCCAGAGATTGGGGCGGAAGAATTCACGGATGGAAGTTTGCGTGAGGTCGGTGAAGTACTTCGTCAATTCCCACTTCGTGTCGCGCCAGGCAAAGTAGGTGTACGACTGCGAGAAACCGGCCTTCGCGAGCCGATACATGATTTTCGGTCGAGTGAACGCTTCGGCGAGAAATAACACATCGGGGTGGTCGCGGCGGATTTCAGCGATTACCCATTCCCAAAACGGAAACGGCTTGGTGTGCGGGTTATCGACGCGAAAAATGCGAATGCCATGGTCGATCCAAAAGAGAAAGACGCTTTTCAGCTCCTGCCAAAGCGATTCCCACGCCTCCGTCTCGAAATCGAGCGGATAAATGTCCTGATATTTCTTCGGCGGATTTTCGGCGTATTGGATCGTGCCGTCGGGCCGCTTGCGAAACCATTCCGAATGCTCGCGAACGTATGGATGGTCGGGCGAGCATTGAAACGCGATGTCGAGCGCGAGTTCGAGGCCGTGTTTCTGGGCCGCGGTAATTAGCGAGTGAAAGTCATCCATCGTGCCGAGCGCCGGATGAATCGCTTTGTGGCCGCCTTCTTCGCTGCCGATGCCCCATGGGCTGCCGACCTCGTCTGGCGTGGCCTGCTCGGCGTTGTTGCGGCCTTTGCGGTGCGTGCGGCCAATGGGGTGGATGGGAGGTAGGTACAGGACGTCGAAGCCCATCGACGCGACGTAGGGCAAGCAGGTTTCGACATCTTTTAGCGTGCCGTGCTTGCCGTCTTTGCCCGCGGAGCGCGGAAACATTTCGTACCAAGCGCTGAAGCTGGCCCGCGGCCGATCGACGACGACGCTGAATTCGCGACTTTCCGCCCGCACGACTGGCTTGAACCAGCGGGCCATGAGTGTCGAAAGCTCCTCGCTGTCGGCAATCGAGCGAGGCTGGGCTCGCGCGCGCTCGCCGCGCAACTGTCGATCCCACTCTTCGAGCCTTTCGCGATCACCGTCTTGGGCATCGGCGGCTGAGCGGTGGACCATTTCGGCGCCGATGAGCAATTCGACGCTGACGTCCTGCGAGGCGTTGATGCGCTTTGCCAAGTCGCGCTTCCACGTGCCGAAGTGGTCGATCCAGCCGGCGACTTTGTATTGGTACTGGCCGACGTTATCCACGGCGAATTCGGCGGTCCAGCGGTCATTTATCAGGAACCGCATTGGCGTGGGGCGCCATTCGCCGCTATCGCCAAATCGGTGGAGCAGGGCAGCTCCTATGCCGTCGTGGCCATCGCCGAAAATGTCTGCTTCGACCCTGACGAAATCGCCCGTCACCCGTTTGATCGGGAAGCGCCCGCAGTCGACTTGGGGAGTGACGTTTTCGATCGCTACGCGCGATCGGCCTAAAGTCTCGGCGACGGTGCTTGTCGGAGTAGCTGACATTCTGACACGACTTGGCAAACGCTATGCCTTGTCGCGATCGAGCGGAAAATCGGCGGTAATTTCCGATTTTTCCGGTGATGAGTCACGTTGGCGGCGTACGACTGATACAGTGCCCGCCACTCTGGAAACGACGCGATCAGCGGGTCTTGACGGCATTATCTGATAAAATGGACCGGGACAGTCTGACAGACAATCCACGAAGCTGCATCCGGGATGAATGATGGCATACTCGAGCGTAGAGGCAAGGCGATCGGTATTGGTAATGGCGGCGCTCGTCTTGGGGAGTGCATTTTCGGCACGGGCTCAAAATCAAACGTCAACCTTTTCGCCAATCAATTTAGTGCCGGACTTGAACTATCAGATTCAGGTCCGCCCCGTGTCGTTCGCCAGTTCCCTGCCGACGCTGCAATCGTTCGCGGTGGGTGAAACGAGCGGTCAGTGGGTGTTTATCAGCGGCCGAACGAACGGATTGCATGGATTCGACGCATCGCAGCCGGGCTCGAATTTTCCATCGCAATATGAGAACGAAGATGTGTGGGTTGTTGATTACGCGAGCGGCCAATCGTGGCATCGTTCGCTGACCGATCCGACCTCCGGACTAACGGCGACACAGGTTGCGTCGTTGTCGCCGAGCAATACGGAGTTTTACCAATCGGGCACGCATCTTTATATGGCTGGCGGATACGGGACCGATGCCGGCGGCAACTACGTGACGTTCGATACGCTGTCGTCCATCAATTTGCCCGGGCTCGCGAACTGGGTAACGACCGGCACGGGCAGCGCCGTCAGCAACATTCGCCAGATTCACGATCCGACGTTTCAAGTGACCGGCGGGGCAATGTATGTAAACAACGGCAAGACGAATCTGGTGTTCGGTCAAGACTTCGAGGGAGCGTACACGCCGACCTCCAGCGGCACCTACACATTGAAGGTGCGAAACTTCAATGTCGTTGACGACGGCACGAACCTATCGGTTGCGAATATTGGTGCTTCCGCTCAAAGCGCGAATTATCACCGGCGAGATTTGAATGTTTTTCCCACCGTGCGGCCGAACGGAGGAGACGTGGCGGAAGGATTGGACGCGCTTTCCGGTGTGTTCACCCCATTGAATGGTGCGTGGACAGTGCCGGTCGAGATCGACGCGAACGGGACGCCGACGATGGCGAGCGCGAGTGCGCCCGGCACGTTCAAACAGGGCATGAACAACTACGAATCCGCAAAGGTTGGCATTTATTCGCCGTCGACAGGCAAGATGAACGAGATTTTGTTCGGTGGAATCGGCCTGCAGTATTTCGACGCGGCGTCGAATTCGATTGTGACCGACAACGACTTGCCGTTTGTGAACGATATTTCCTCGGTGGTAATCGATTCGACCGGCAACTACACGCAGAATTACCTGGGGCAGATGCCAGGCTTGTATGACCTATCGAACAATTTGCTGCGGTTCGGCGCGAACGCCGAGTTTATTCCGGCCGATGGTCTACCAATGTATGATAACGGCGTTATCAATCTGGATTTGCTTAAAGAACCTACTATCATCGGCCATATTTTCGGCGGGATCGTTGCGAATGCGCCGCAAACGCGCGTCAGCCCGAGTACGCTTTCCGCCGCTTCGAATCAGATCTTCGAAGTCGTACTCGTTCCAAGCATCACGGGCGACTACAACCACAACGGGGTGGTCGACCTGGCCGACTACGTGGCGTGGCGTGACGGACTGGGAACAATTTATACGCAACACGATTACGATGTGTGGCGTGCGCGTTATGGAATGATCTCCGGCAGCGGCGCTGGCGCAGGCGCCTCTGTACCAGAGCCGGCAATCTTCTCGCTGGTTGCATTTTCGGCGCTGGCGGGGGTTACGCGGCGTCGCCGAGGAATGCTTGCCGCGTAATGCGCCTTGTGGTGTCACCACACTTCGACGCGGTTCTCGGGTTTGCGGTAGAGCTTATCGTCCGGCTTCACATCGAACGCATCGTAGAAGGCTCGTACGTTTGATAGTGGAATCATCGCCCGGAATTCCATTGGCGAATGCGGATCGGTGCGGATTCGGAGGCGGACTTCGGAGTCGCGGGCCGAGCTCCGCCACACTTGCGCGAAGCCGATGAAGAATCGCTGCGGGCCGGTGAAGCCGTCGATGACCGGCGCTTGCTTATCGCCGAGTGACTTCTGATAGGCGGCATAGGATATGTTTACGCCGCCGAGATCGGCGATGTTTTCGCCGAGCGTCAACTTGCCGTTGACGTGCAAGTCGTCGAGCACGACGCAGGCGTCGTACTCGGCCACGAGCTTATCGGTCTTGGCCGTGAATCGCGTGCGGTCCTCGCTCTCCCACCAATTGACGAGATTGCCGCGAGCGTCGAATCGGCTGCCTTGGTCGTCGAAGCCATGCGTGATTTCGTGGCCGATCACGGCACCGATGCCGCCATAATTTACGGCGTCGTCGGCCTTCATATCGAAGAAGGGAGGTTGAAGGATGCCAGCGGGAAAGACGATTTCGTTTAGCGATTCGTTGTAGTAGGCGTTCACCGTGGGCGGTGTCATGTGCCACTCGAGCCGGTCGACCGGTTTACCGAGTCGCGAGAAGCGGTAACGCGTTTCGAATGCGTCGGCTTGCATTACGTTCTCGGCATACGAATCGGAACCGACCTTCAGATCCGAATAATCGCGCCATTTGCTCGGATAACCGATCTTTGGCAACACGGTATCCAGCTTTGCGATCGCGAGTTTTTTTGTCTTCTCACCCATCCATTCGCGGGAAGCGAGTCGTTCGCGGTAGGCGGCCATTAAATTGGCGACCAACTCGTCCATCCGTTTTTTGGCTGCGGGCGGAAAGTGCTGTTTCACGTAGAGCTTGCCGAGCGCCTCGCCAATTTGGCCGTCGATCGTCGTGACGACACGCTTCCAACGCGGCTGCATTTCCTTCACGCCGCGCAGCTCCTGGCTGTAAAAGCGGAAGTTTTCATTTTCGAATGCGCTGCTCAAAAATGGGGACAGCGAATGGGCAAGGTGCCAGCGTAGATAGGTCCGCCAATCCTCGGGCGATACGGATTTTGCGAGCTCGTTGGCGCGTTTGAAGAATTCGGGCTGACCGACAATCACATATTTAACGTCGTGGACGTCGATTTTTTCGAAGTACGCGTTCCAATCCAGATTGGGAGTCAGATCGGCCAACTCGGCGAGTGACATTTTGTTGTACTGTGCTTCGCGATCACGGAGCTGCACTGGGGTGCGCGACTCTTCGGCGAGCTTTGTTTCGATTCGCAGCACGGCATCGGCGCCCGCCGCAGCCGCTTCTGTTTTGTCGCCCAACAACTCGAGCGTTTTGGCGACATGTTCGTGGTACTTCTCAAGAATCTGCTTCGAGTCGGCTGATTTGCCGACGTAATAATCACGGTCGGGCAGACCGAGGCCGCCTTGATCCAGGTGGGCCGCGTAGCGTTCGCTTTGCTTCTCATCCTGGCTCACCGAAAAGCTGAACAGTGCGTCGATCCCAATGGAATGCAGCCGGCCAACTTCGACGATTAAGCTCTTTGGGTCTTTAACATCGCGGATTTTCTTCGACGGCACAGTCAGCGGCTTTGCGCCGAGTTTTTCAATGGCCGATTCATCCATCGCTGCGCGGTAAAAGTCGCGAAGCTTTCGCTCTTCATCGCTAAGGTCGCGGGGCCCCTTACCCAGGCTTTCGAGAATTTCGTGCAGCGCGGCGAGATTGTCATCTCGAAGTTTCGGGAACGCACCCCAGCGGCTGTATTCCGGCGGAATCGGGTTTTGTTTGATCCAGTTGCCGTTTACATATTCGTAGAAGTTGTCGCCGGGCTTTACGGAAGTATCGAAGTTGGCTCGATCGATGCCACTGTTTTGATTCGCTTCGGCAGCTCGCGCCACTCGACCGGAAGTTGCGCCCACAAACTGCCACGACAGGCAACTAACGACGGCGAGCAAATAAATCACGTTTTTTCGATGCATGGCAGAAGCTTCCTCAAAGTAGGGCGTGTCCGAAGCCGCACGCCAAATGAGAGAAAACTTGCCGGGCCGTGTCAACATCCAATCGAGGCGGCTACCGCTTGCCGGGGGCCTTCGGGTTCCAATCGTCGTGGCCGGCAAGTACTTTGGGGGCGGTGATTGCGCGAGCTTGCTCCTCACTGAGTTCGCGGGCCCATTTCACGCGCTCGGCGGGATTCGCGCCCGGCCCCGTGCTGTGATATTCGGCATAGCGGGCCGTCTGCTCGCGTTCGGGATGATCCCAGTTATGCCAACCCGCCGGCCACACGCAGTCGGACATTTCTGTATTGAGAAACGTCACCGCGGCAAAGGCGCGCCACGGCCGACCGAGGTAAGTCCTCACGTCGGGCGACGCGGCGGTGATCTTGCAATTCGAAAACACGAAGCCGTACGGCTCGGAGTCTGGCGTCGAGGCGGCCGTGATGTAACCATTTTTCAGACACTGGATATGGCAGTGATCGAAGTAAGCGGTGGCGCCGCCGAAGATGAAATCGACGTGGCCTTCGATATAGCAGTGGTCGAAATACTGCCGCCCGCGATTCAAGAGCATGGTGTCCTGCCACCCGAGAAATCGGCAATTGCGGAAGACCGCGCAGTCGCCGTCGACGCGAATCGCAAGCGCCTGCCCAACCGGTCCGGCCGAGTTTTCGAACGTGATATTCTCGGCCGTGAAGTCGTCGGCATCAATGAGCGTCGACGGCGTCCGAAACGTTCCGATCGGTTTGCCGTCTTTGTCCAGTATCTTCGCGTTTAAGTCGTACGTAAGGACGGTCGACTTCGCATCGTCGCCGACGAGGCGGAAGAAGCGTTTCTCTCGCTGCACGTAGACTAATTCTTTATACGTGCCTGGTTTGACATGAATGACGACCGGGCTGTCGCGCCGGCCGTCGGGTATCGCCATGACGGCGTCTTGTACTTTGGTGTACTGGCCGCTGCCATCCGAGGCAACGACGAGCGTCGTCTCCGTGGCGTGCGCAGCGATGGCGAGCATCGCGATGCTCAGCCCTATTGGCGCGACGAGGAGTTGATACATTAGATCAACGACGAATTCGCGCGGATTAGCTCACTCGTCGCCGGGCCATGAGCCCGCAAGCCGCGACAAGCAAACCGATCATCGACAGCGTAGCCGGTTCCGGCACGGTAACGACAAACGCTTGAATGCCTTGATTGGTGCTCATGGCATACAACGTACGTGAGACTGAACCATCGGCGTTGTTGGTGATGTCTCCCCAGGCGATCTGGCCGGTGGCGTTGCCGTTGGTCGTCAGCGACCCGCTGGTGTTGTTTCCGCTGGCCAAGTAGACCGGGGCCGCGGGGTTCGATGCGTCGTAGATGGTTACATGGGAATCGCCGATGCTTTGGACGGCTAGAAGCGTACTGCCGCCGAACGTCGTGTAGGCTAACAAGCGATCCGCGGTCGCGCCGGAGGGATCTGGAATTGCCGGGCTGTTGATGAGCGTGCCCGCGCTGCCCGAGTAGCTCGTGTTGCGGTAGAGCGAACTGCCGGCGGTTCCTAACACATGCGTGGCGTCTACAAACGTGAGCCCCAGGCGGAAATCGCCAGCGTTCGGCGGCGTGCCTGTGAATGCGATGGCGGTGGCAGTGCTCGCGGCGGGATCGATAATCGAGTAGCTGTTGTTGCCGGCTACGATTGGCGTGCTGTTATAGCCGGCTGCGAAGCGAGTCGAGCTTCCGCTGCCGGTGACGGCGAAATCATCGCCGAGACGAGAACCGGCCAAACCGCCATCGCCGGCATAAGCCACAGAGGGCGCGGCCGCTTCGCTGGTCCATTTGTAAACAGTGAAAGGCGTAGTTGTCGATTGAGTCGTAAGATTCGCGGCGTAGATGGTGCCGTCGGCTCCAACTCCCGCGGCGCTAATCGCAAATGTTCCGCCCGAAACACCCGTAACGTTTAGGCCGCCCAGATCGGCACCGGTCGTCGAGTTGAGTATGCGAACATTGGTGCCGCCGGTCCGGCTCACCAAATACACGTGGCCATTGCCGTAAGTGAGGCCGCGTTCGTTGTTACCGGTGCCGAGGAAGGTATAGCCGCCTTCGCCGGGTGCGAGCCAACCGTCGCCGCCGCCGAAGCTTGCCAGCTTCGTAAGTGTGACCGTTGCCGCCGTAGCGACTGGCGATGAGATGAGTGCGCAAGCGCAGAGAAGGAAAAGTATCGAGACTATGTTGCGACGCATTAGCGGACTCCCAGATGTAGCGTTGTGCAATGGCCGAAACGTCCTTACCCGCCGTAAGGCCGTTGCCGACGATCTGCGCCCAATTCTGATGAGTGTCCGAGCGTTTATCAAGCATTTTGATCCCACCGGAAGGATTTTCTGCGCATTTAGAAGAATGGTGGATTCTGGAACGCAGCGGCATAGCCTTCAAACACGGGGAATGGCCGGGATTCTCGCGCAAAAGTGGAATTCTCAACGATTGTCGCTGTCTTTCAGTTGCACTATCTCCCCCGGGCCTTAGGATAGACGGCGATTCAGGTCTTTTCAGGCGATACCCTCTTCTGCCGATTCGTATTCGCTCGGCATGATATGATCGCTATCGTGCGGCTGCGGCGCCCAAGCTGCGGTCGCCCGATGCGCACTTCTACGTTGATCACCAGGAGCTATTTGCAATGTTTCATGGGCCAGCACTGACGAGAGCGGGGCAGCGTGTTCGGATTTGTGTGGCAGCTGCGGGCTTGGGCTTATTCATAGGCGTGAGCGCTATGACGCGGACCGCTGAGGCTGCTGCCACGCTTTCGCCGCTCGCTTCGTTCGGGGGCGGTGATGGGTGGCTGTCGCCGGGAGAAAATGATTATCCGTACCTTACGTCTGACGATAAGACACGCGGCTTGGCATATGGCAACGGCCACCTTTACTTGGTGACCCGGGCAAATCCCAACCTGGACAACACGATGAATGTTCGGATTCTCGATCCGACGATCGGCGTCGATGGCTCGGGCAACGACCTTGGCGCGCTAAATACTACTGCGCCGGGAATAATCGCCGGCGGCACGTTCGCCGTAAACATGGTGGGAGTTGGCGGCGACGGAGCGATCTACGTCGGGAATTTACAAACTACGACGAGCACTTCCGGCGGCGCTTTCTACAAGGTTTACAAATGGGCCAACGAGAGTGCGACGCCTACGGTCGCTTACAGCGGTAATGCGGGCTTGGACGGTGCTCGTATCGGTGATGACTTCGCGGTCACTGGATCCGGAGCCTCGACGCGCATCGTTTCGGGATTCAGCAACGCCGCCACAGCCGTGCCGGGGACGAATGGCTACTCGATCATTGATCCGACCGCTGGTACGGCAACCGCTGTGGCGTTCGCAGCGACGCCGCCGGCTGCCGGAGATTTTAAGTATGGCGTTACGTTCACCGATTCGACACACGTAATCGGAACTCAAACTGGCGGAAGTTATCAGTATTCGAGTTACTCCGGCAGCACGGGTACGCTCATCGGAACGGCCGCGCTCACTGGACATGCGGGCGGGTCCACTGCCGAGCGTTTGATGGCTTACGACGTAATCAATGGCACGCCGGTGCTCGCCATGCAAAGCTACGGCGATTCTCACGTGTCGATTTACAACGTCGCAGATCCAGCCCACCCGGTCTTTTTGGCCGACGGCAATAACACGCTTGGCGCGCTTGTTACCAACGGCAACGGCGTGGGTTCCGTTACCTGGGGCGCGACTGTGAATAACGGCGACGGAAGCTTTTCGGCGAATTTATATGCCATGAGTACGAACCAAGGCATTCAAGCGTTCACGTTCACGCTGTCTGCTTCCGCGAGCGTGGCCGGCGACTACAACCACAACGGCGTGGTCGATGCCGCCGATTACGTGCTGTGGCGCGATACACTAAATCAATCCGTCGCGGCCGGCACCGGTGCGGATGGCGATGGGGATGGCGTCGTTACGCAGGCTGATTACGGTTTTTGGCGCGCACGATTTGGCAACACTTCCGGCAGCGGGTCGCTCGCATCGGCGAATGTGCCGGAGCCCACTTCGCTGGTGGGATGCTGCGTTGCTGGCGGCTTAATCTCGCTCGTAAGCCGCCGGCGGGCCGCCAAGTAAAACGTAGATTCGGGTCGCGTGCCTGTCGAAAAGGAAATGTCGACATGAAAAGTTATGGTGCCGCCGATCGTCCGAAACGTGTGGGCTTTACGCTCGTCGAATTACTCGTCGTCATCGCGATCATTGGCATCTTGGTCGCGTTGTTGCTGCCCGCGGTTCAAGCGGCGCGCGAAGCTTCGCGGCGTATCAAGTGCACGAACAATCTCAAGCAAATGGGGCTGGCATGCCAAAATTTTGCGTCGGTTTACAAAGCGCTGCCGATGGGTTACGCGCGGACTGCGGATCAGGCGAAGGCTAACGTGAATGCGGTCAAAGAGGGCTTGATGACCGACATGCTCAAATACATGGAAGAAGACGCGTTGTACAGCCAAATCAATTTCCGCTACTACGTCGCGCCAGTAAAAGTGTATCAGGATGATCCGGCTCGAGACGTTGTGGTGGATGCTTATATCTGCCCCGATTGGCAATACGAACGCGTTTTTGGCTCGGTATCGGCCGGCTATGAATATGAACTCGGCGCGATGTGCTCCTATGTGGGAGTTGCAGGCGTCATACAAAGCACCGACTCCGGCGCGATCGTGCTCGATCAAACGCCACCGACTCCCTCGCCCGATTATGGTATGATCCCCAACAATGGTGCTTTTATGGTGACCACGGAAAGAGTCGTGGGAGCTCTGAAAATGGTCGGCGAACGTCGCAAGCTGAGTCAAATTACGGACGGCCAAAGCAACTCATTCTTGATCGGTGAGTTTGTGCATCGTGATTGCAAGTTGGGTTCATACGCCGAGCCTTTGGTGGAAAACCTGAATGTTCGACCGTGGTATATCGGCAGCTATGCGGATGCTCTCTATCACGCGAAAGTGCTCGAATATGAGCCTAACTCCTGCTTGAGCCGCAGCGACGGAATCCCTTTTAATCATCTTCCCCTGGGCAGCTTTCATCCGGGTGTGACGCTTTTCGCGCACGTCGATGGCAGCGTGATCTCCATCTCCGATGACATCAATCGGGATCTCTACAAGGCGATGGCGACCGTTCGCGGCGGCGAGGTAACAAGCGATTCGCCGTAGCGTTACCCGACCACGTTGATGACCTAAACACTTGGTTTTTGGCCCGCCGGCCGTTCTTTTCTTTTCGGCGGCCGAATGATTGTTTTTCGGGTATCAGCGGCTAAGATGGCTGCTTCGCGAGGCTTCTCTCGGCCGTCGTATTTCCAGTTGCCCCGAAGGAATTTGCCAATGCGCAGTCATCCCGCGCCGGCTCGTTGTGGCCGCCCGTTAAGCTTCGAGCGTCTGGAAGATCGGCACGTGCTGGCGACTTTCACGGTCACGAACTTGAGCGATGGCCCCGTTTCTTTTCCAGGATCTGCACCGGGGACGTTGCGGCAAGCCGTCTACGATGCCAATCACACGGCGGGGGCCGATACCATTGAATTCGCTCCGAGTCTTCAGGGCACGATTAATCTGTCGATTGCGGACGACAACTCACTCGGGTTATCGGCCCTGCTGATCTCATCACCCGTCACGCTCCAAGGCAACACCAGCGGCATTACGATCGCACGCAATAGCGCGGTCGCGGAAATGCGCCTGTTTCATGTGACCTCGACGGGCGATTTGACGCTGAACTCGGTTTCCGTCACGGGCGGTGTCGCGCGCGGCGCAAACGGCGTCGCGGCGAGCGACTCCGGCGCCGAAGCGCGTGGCGGCGCAATTTACAATGAAGGTTCGTTGCGAATCGTCGCGAGCACGCTTTATGGAAACCAAGCCATCGGCGGAAACGGCGGCAGCGCAGGCACCGGCGGCTCGGGGCGCGGCGGGGCAATCTACAGCAACAGCGGCTCCTCGCTCGTCTTGACGGATGCCACGCTCTCGGGCAACGTCGCGCAAAGCGGTTCGGGTGCGCACTCGCCGAGCAGCTTTGGCGGGGCGATGTATGTCTTGAACGGCTCGCTCGGCGTCTACAACAGCACAATCACCAACGGCACCGCCTCGACGGGTCGCGGCATCTATCTAATTGCGCAGAATGGTTCGGCAACGGCCGATATTTGGAGCTCAATCATCGCTCAAAATGATGCGCCAATTCAGGCGCGCGACTTTCTGACGTCGATCGACGAAGGTCAACTGACGGTAACTGGTGGCAACAACCTGATTCGTACGCAGGGCGATTATCAATTCATCACCGTGTCGACCGATGATCCATTGCTAGGACCGCTCGGAAATAACGGCGGGCCGACGATGACGCACGCGCTCGTCGCAGATAGCCCGGCGCGCGACCTGGGAAGCAATCCACAGAGTCTTGCTGTGGATCAACGTGGCGGTTCCTACGCACGAGTGATTGGCGGCAAGGCGGATATCGGTGCGTTTGAATTGCAAACGTCTGTCAGCCCCTCTCTGCCCGGAGATTACAGCGGAAACAATGTCGTGGATGCCGCTGACTATGTGCTGTGGCGCAAGACGCTGGGCAGTAATGTGAGCACGTACTCTGGGTCCGATGGCAATGGCAACGGCGCAGTGGACGTCGGCGACTATGGCGTTTGGCGGTCGAATTTCGGCTCGAAAACTGCCGCTGGTGCGCAGTTGTCGGCGCCAACGAGCAGTTCGCCA
>DATBAY010000160.1:0-4400 GCA_036271295.1 Lacipirellulaceae bacterium
CGGAAGCCCCGGCGTACGAGGCAGCCGCGAAGCTGGCGGAACAAGCAGAACAGTTGCTGATCGCGATTATTGTTCGGCCTGCCGCTTGGCATGCTTTTGGGCTGCGGCCTCTGCAGAAGGAGTTAGTTCACCGCCTGCTGAGCAGGCGACCGAACGCGACGCTGGCATCGCTCGGAATACCTGCGGCTTTGGAAGATTTTCCGGAAGCAACCACATGTATTTGCACCTATAGCGACGTTCCTGTGTCGCAGCGCGCCCTAGCGGATTTCCTATTACGAGGGGCGGCCGGCCGTATTGGTTGAAAAGGCCTACCTTTCGCCGGTAGAATAAGACGAGCATCTTTCACAATTGATTAACAGGAGGATCGGAGATTCGATGTCCGAACGGCGTATTGTTATTTTGACGGACGGGCGTACCACCCCCACTGGCGCGAAAACGGCTTCCTGCGTGGTACGTTATAAGCCCAAGGAAGTGGTGGCGCTTCTCGACACGACCCAGCCCGGTAAAACAGCGGGCGAACTGCTTGGCGTCGGCGGATCAATTCCGGTCGTTGCTAATTTGGCGGATGCTCCGGGCGCAAATACGCTGCTCATCGGTATTGCTCCCAGCGGCGGTAAGCTGCCGGCTGCGTGGCGGAAAATTCTCCTCGAAGCGATTGACCGGGGGATGAACCTGGTATCGGGACTCCACGATTTTCTGTCGAACGATCCAGAGATTTCGGCCGCGGCCGCTAAAAAAGGCGTCGAGATCTACGACGTTCGCAAGAATAACGAAAAAGACGTCTCCAACCGACTCAACCTTCGCGAAGACTGTTTGCGTATTCACACCGTGGGCCAAGATTGTTCCGTTGGCAAAATGCTCGCGTCGGTCGAACTCACGATCGGCCTCAAAAAGCGCGGCCAAGACGCCAAGTTCATTGCGACCGGCCAGACCGGGATCATGATCGAGGGGGATGGCTGCCCGGTCGATTGTGTCGTAAGCGATTTCGTGAATGGCGCGGTCGAGAAGCTCATTCTCGCCAATCAACATCACGACATTCTATTGGTCGAGGGCCAAGGCTCGTTGTCGCATCCGCGGTACTCGGCGGTTACGCTAGGGCTGCTGCACGGGTGCGTGCCGCATGGGATGATTTTGGTTTACGAAGCGGGCCGCAAGAACGTGCATGGCATGGATTACGTTCCGCTGACGCCGCTCAAGAAAATCGTCGAAGTGAATGAGACAATGGCCTCGCTCGCGATGCCTTCGAAGGTGATCGGCGTGGCGATGAATAGCCGCGCATTGTCGCCCGAGGAGGCCGAGGTGGAGCGCGAGCGCGTGGGCCGTGAACTGGGACTGCCGGTATGCGACGTCATTCGCCACGGTCCCGATGTGTTGATCGACGCGATCTTGGCATTCCGCGAGAAATTATTTCCGCACTTGATAGCGAAAGCGGGTTGAAATTCGGTTCGCACGCGTAAGTTCGCTGTCGCCACCAATATTTAATTAGTAATTGGCAACGAAATGCCGCGCGGCGCGGTGTGACAAAGATGAAGCTATCGTACAAGAAGTTTGACTTGCCCTTGCGGCATGTGTTTACAATCTCGCGCGGTTCGGTGAGCGTTCAGCAAACGCTCATTGTGCAGTTGGAATCCGATGGCAAGTACGGATACGGCGAATCAACCACCAACACGTTTTACGGTGCGACCATTGAGAACATGTCGTCCGTCATCGAGTCGGTCCGCTCGATGATCGAACAGGCGACGCTTGAAGATCCACTCGCGCTGATCGCCGCCATCACGAAAAACATCCCGCACGAAAAGTACGCCAACTTCGCATTGAATGCGATCGACCTCGCGATCCATGACCTGTGGGGTAAGCTTCGCGGCGCGCCGGTTTACAAGCTTTGGGGGCTGACGACCGACAGAGTTCCCGATTCCGATTACACGCTTGGCATCGACACGCCGGAGAAAATGGTCGCCAAGATGCAGGAGATGCCTGGCTGGCCGGTGTACAAGATCAAGCTTGGCACGGCGGATGACCTTACGATCGTCCGCGAATTGCGAAAGCATACCGATGCGCTATTCCGCGTCGACGCCAACTGCGGCTGGACCGCCGAACAAACGATCGAATTTGCACCGGTGCTCAAGAAGCTCAATGTCGAGTTCATTGAGCAGCCGCTGCCGCCGGAAGACGTCGATGGTGCTCGCAGAGCGTTTGAAGGATCGGTGTTGCCTCTGATCGCCGATGAGAATTGCATCGTTGAAAGCGATGTGGACCGTTGCGCGGGAAGATTTCACGGCATCAATATCAAGCTGACGAAGTGCGGCGGTTTGGCTCCCGCGCGGCGGATGGCCGCTCGCGCCCGGGAGTTGGATTTGCAAGTGATGGCCGGCTGCATGACCGAATCGACCGTCGGCATATCTGCAATCGCACAATTGCTACCATTGCTCGACTATGTCGACATGGATGGCGCAGTCCTCATTGCCAAAGACATCGCCACTGGCGCGCGGCTCGATCATGGCAAGTGCATCTATCCGAACGCGAATGGAAATGGCGTCCAACTGATTGACGGACCGTTTTAACCGACAACTTTACTCAGCTACTAGAAATGCAATATGGCTCGACACAAGAATCTGTTGTTGAATAGTCGCCGCTGCGCGGCCTTTCTCGTCGCATTCACTTTAATTTTTTCGCTTGGCGGCGCGGCATTCGCCGTTGAATCGAGTGACACGAAGAAATCGCTGGAAGAAACGCTGCTGCCGCTCATCAAGGCGCATGAAGGTGAAGTCAGCATCGCCGTCAAGAACCTCAAGACGGGCGAATCTTACGAATACAAAGCTGACCGCCCGATGCCCACGGCAAGCCTCATCAAGTTGGCCGTGATGATCACCACGTACGACGCGATCGAAAAGGGCAAGTTATCGCTCGACGACATGATTGAGCTGAAGAAAGAAGACCAAGTGCCGGGCTCCGGCGTGCTGACCGCCCATTTCTCGCCGGGAACCAAGATCTCGTTGCGCGATGCAATCCACCTCATGATCGTGTACTCCGATAACACGGCCACGAACTTGGTGCTCGATAAGCTCGGCATCGCCACGACGAACGAGTACATGGAAAAGCTCGGCCACCCCGAAACCAGGATCAATTCGAAGGTGTTCAAGGGGAGCACGTCCATCGATAAGGAACGCAGCAAAGAGTATGGCCTCGGCAGCACGACGGCCAACGACATGGTAGCGCTCTGCGAGCTGCTGCACGATAAGAAAGCAGTCAGCGAGAAGGCCTCGAAGCAGATGCTCGATCATATGTATGCGTGCGACGACAAATTGAAAGTGCCGCGCATGTTGCCACCGGGCACTAAGGTCGCCCACAAAACCGGTTCAGTTAATTCGTCGCGGACGGATGCTGGCATCATCGACTCGCCGGGTGGTCCGATTGCTTATTGCATTCTGACCAACAAGAACAAGGACCAACGCTGGACCGACGACAACGCCGGCGACATGTTCTGTGCGAAGGTCGGCGCGGCGATTTATCACTACTTCAATCCGAAGAGCGAAGCGGCCAGCACGTCTCTCGCGAGCACCCTGCAACTGGGCGCCGATGGTGAAATGGTGACCGCGCTCCAGCGCACGCTTAACGCCCGGATGAAGCCGGCGCCGGGCATCGGGACGGATGGCGATTTTGGGCCAGAAACCGAAAACGCCGTGAAGAAATTCCAAAAAGAAAAGAACTTGGAAGTCACGGGCGTCGTCGACTCTGCGACTTGGAGAGCGCTCGGCCCGTTGGTGATGGAAGATGAGCCGGTGCCGGAGCCGGCCGTCGTTAATGCGGAGAAGAACAAGAAGTCGCCGCCCGATCCGCTCGATGGTCCGCCGTTTGTTTCGTGCAAGGCCTGGGCGATCATCGATGGCAACTCGGGTGAGTTTCTCGCTGGCGATCATGAAAACGATAAGCGAGAGCCGGCCAGCACCACCAAGATCATGACCGCCTACCTGGTGACGCTGCTTACGCAAAAAGATCCCAACGTGCTCGATGAAGTCGTCACGTTTTCGGAACGCGCTGATAAAACGCCCGGGTCGTCCTCCGAAGTAAAAGCGGGGGAAAAATTACCGGTCCGCGAACTTTTGTATGGAATGATGCTTCCCTCGGGCAACGACGCGACCGTGGCCTTCGCGGAGCACTTCGGCGACCGGCTAGCGAACGATGAAGACAAGGAAAAACATCGCGATGCGTACGAAAGTTTTGTCGCCGCCATGAACCGCAAGGCGGCGGAGCTCGGCATGACGTCGACCCACTATAACAACACGCATGGTCTGCCAAGCGAGGGACATGTGACGACGGCGCGCGACCTCGCACGCGTGGCCTACGCCGCATTTCAAATCCCCGATTTCCGAAAAGTTGTCGGGACGGCGAAACATGGCTTT
>DATBAY010000161.1:0-3430 GCA_036271295.1 Lacipirellulaceae bacterium
CGAAATAGATGTGATCGAATCCATTGGCGATGCCGCCCATGTAAAAGACGCCGAGCAGAAACAGAATGACGGAGCGGATGACAATGCGGCGGACGGCGGCGAGTTTTCCCTGCTGCGCGATCAGGCGATCCAGCGAGAAGACGATGGAGATGCCGACGAGAAAGACGAACAGCGGAAAAATCAAATCGTAGAAGTGAAACCCGGCCCATTCGCAATGCTCCATTTGAGCCGCGAGAACGCGGGTAGTGGCGGAATCGTGGATGCTTTGGAACGAGCGAATGAGGTAATCGCCGCCCATGATCCAGAACATGTCGAAGCCGCGAAGCGCATCGAGGCTAAGGAGCCGTCGGCCGGGTGCCTCCGTTTCCAAAATCTGATTTGCTTCGCGCGTCACAAGGAATCCTCCACATCCACGCAAGCGCGGCCCGGGTAAGGACCAAACCGGTCTTAATGCCTGCGCCGAATCACCTGCGTACCAAATCCGAGTCCGCCCAGGATAACAAGCGCGAACGAAACCGGCTCCGGCACAAACGAAAACGACCCCGGGTTGCCAATTTCGCCGGCGGCAGAGGTATATGACCCATATGTATCACCGTTGGCCGACAAATTCCATTGCGTCGTATCCGCTGACGTGAGCAGCGCCGCGGCCAGAGTCATCGGATTGCCGCTGATATTGTTCGTCCGTGGCGATCCGGCGATCGATTGGTCATCGTACGTGAGTTGCGTCACCAACGCGTTATCGTCGTCGTAAATGTTGATCTCATCGGCGCGACTTAGATTATTAGAATTGCCGCCAATAACTTTCACCGAAGTTGGCAAGCTCCAATCCGTGCGAAAGTCGGATGCCAAAAGATCCGTAAGAATTACCGATTCGTGAGAGGCAACGGCGCCGAATGCCGACAGGCTTTGACTGCCCGGCGTTTCGCTGCTGTCGTCGAAACTCCAGCCCGTCATGTCGACTGGCGACGCCCCGAAATTCGTGAGTTCAACGAACTCGCCGGCCGAACTGGCGCCTTTGCCGTTGTACATCCACTCCGTAATCCGAAACTGCGCGCGCACGGTTGACGGCATAAGTGCGACCAGGATCGCGCCGAAACACACTTGCCTCAACCTCATCAGTTCTCGCTCCGCTCGTTCGTGGTTAATCCAGATCACCAGTCCTAGCGAAATCGCATATGCGTCGCCTCAAGATAATCGCAGAGGCTAAGCGCTTTCGGGCCAGCAACTACATTGCCGCCATTATATAACCGGCTTTGCACAATGCGAGTTTTCGATTGATAGAAGAGGGCTAATCCCGTTTCCTTCGCGCCCACGTTCAACTATTTCTCTAGTTCAACGGTCGCAACGTTTGTCTTTGCGGTGCTCGCTCGCCGCTGATAGAGTGACATTTTCACCGACTCTTAACAATCCGACTGGCGCTGAAGGCATTGCGAAGCCTCGGCGACCAACAGTTTGCGAGAGTTTTGACGACGAGCGGAGAGGCGGCACGGCAATGGGACGGCAACCGGGGCGATTTCTAAAAACGCGGCGACTTCGGCTCGAGCTACTCGAGCCGCGGCTGGTTCTCGACGCCTCGATGCTCAAAATCTCCGAGTTCGGCGCCTCGAATCACGACGTTATCAACGACTACGACGGCGATGCCTCGGACTGGATCGAACTCTACAACTCGGGCTCGACCCCAGTCAGCCTGACGGGAATGCATCTCACGGATGATGCGACCAAGCTCTCCAAGTGGACCTTCCCCACGAGCACAAATCTCGCAGCCGGCGGTTATCTCGTCGTATTCGCGTCCGACAAGAACAAGGTCGAACCCAACGGCGAACTCCACACGAACTTCAAATTGTCCGCCGATGGCGAATATCTCGGCCTGGTCGACACCGACGGCGCAACGATTCTCGACCAATACACGCCGTCCTTCCCGGCGCAGCTCGACGACATCTCTTACGGCAGAGCGATGCAGCTCACCGGCGCCATGTCAACACTCGTCGCCCCGGGCGCTGCCGACAAGGCGATCGTGCCGACCAACGACAGCGCCGGCCTAGCTTGGACACAAGCCACTTACAACGACAGCGCGTGGCCGCTTTCCGGCACCACCGGCCTGGGATATGAGAACAGCCCCAGCGACCCAATCAACTACGCCAACCTGATTCACACCGCGGTCCCGTCCGGCACGACGTCCGCCTACATGCGAATCAATTTCACATTGAGCTCGCTCGTGGGGATCGACAAGCTCACGCTCCGCATGAAGTACGACGATGGCTTCGTCGCATACATCAACGGCGTCGAGGTAGCAGAAGCGAATAACCCTGAAGTCACAGCATGGAACGCGATCGCCACCACGAATCACGATGACGCCGCCTCGATCCAATACGTTGATTTCGATGTGAGCAGCATTATTTCCCAGTTGCACGTCGGCCAAAATGTGCTGGCGATTCAAGCGCTGAACACTTCCGGCAGCAGCGATATGCTCGTCCTACCGGAGCTCGATGCCCAGGCCGCAACGCTAGTCACTCCGGACAAGTTCGGTTACTTCGAAACGCCAACTCCCGGTTACGGAAATAGCGATAACGTTTTAGGCTTCGCAACGAATCCTGATTTCAGCGTGCAGCACGGTTACTACAGCACGCCGCAATTGGTTGCGATCACGACAACCACACCAGGCGCATTCATCGTCTACACCACCAACGGCTCGACGCCGCAAGTCGACGCCAACCTCCAAATTACGAACGGCACCCTCTACACGTTGCCGCTCACGATCGGCTCGACGACGACGTTACGCGCCGTCGCGTTCGACACAGGTTTTAAACAATCGTTCATCTCGGCAAGCAGCTACATCTTCGTGGCAGACGTCGTCAATCAGTCGCCGCTTGGCCAAACACCGGCGGGGTGGCCCAACGACGGCGTCAATGGTCAAAACATCAATTATGGAATCGACCCCGACATCATTAACCTCTACGGCTCCGCCGCCGTCCAACAATCCTTGGCCTCGCTGCCGGCCATCTCGATCACCACCGATCTGAGCAACTTGTTCGATCCGACGACGGGCATCTATGTCAATGCGCTAAATCGTGGCGATTCCTGGGAGCGCGCTTCAACCATCGAATTGATTAACCCCGATGGCAGCGACGGTTTCGAAGTGAACGCGGGCCTGCGAATTCGTGGCGGATACAGCCGCAACGATTTCGATCCCAAGCACGGCTTCCGCTTGTATTTCCGCAGCGAATACGGCGACGCCAAACTCGACTACCCGCTCTTTGGCGACGAGGGCACCGACGAATTCAACGTCCTCGATTTGCGCACCGACCAAAACTACTCGTGGGCATCAGCGGGAGACGTTCAGAATTCGCTCGTGGCCGAGGTCTTTGGCCGCGATACGCAACGCGACATGGGCCAACCCTATACCCGCAGCCAATATTACCAACTCTACATC
>DATBAY010000162.1:0-4074 GCA_036271295.1 Lacipirellulaceae bacterium
CTTGCACTTACGCTAGCAGCTAGCGATTGCCTATCTGCGGGCAGGGGCTGCCTAGGAATTAGGCGGGGTGGGCGTGCCTAGTTTTTGAGCAGACCCACTTGTCCCAAATACTTGGATGTCCAGTTCCGGCAATCGGTAAAAACTGCATTCTGGCTGGGACATTAAAGATGAGATGAAATCACTTGGCGATGTGGTGGCATTAAGGGTTACCTAACTTATCGCGGGTGCGGATTAGTAGGTTTTTGGTTTGGCGGACGCCTTCGGACTCGGATAGATCAGGGCCACTGTATTCGATGCCGACGTAGCCACGGTAGCTAGCATCGAGGACGATTTTTAGCATGCGTTCGTAGTCGATTTCGGCCTCGTTGCCGGTGGCATCGAGCACCCGGCTTTTGGCGCTGACGCCTTTGGCGAACGGCATCATTTCGGCCACCCCCTGGTAGCGGTCGTATATTTCGCCCGGGGTGATCGTGAAGTTGCCGAAGTCGGGGAGCGTGCCGCAGTTTCTGTGGCCGGCGGCGATGACCGCTTTTATGACGTCGGCAAGCCAGCGGCCGTTGGAGGAGAGGCCGCCGTGATTTTCGACCAGGACATTTATGTTGTGCGGGGCGGCGAAGGCGCAGAGGCGGGCGAGGCCGTCGGCGGTGTGGCGGAGTTGTTCTTGCGGTCCACCGACGGAACGGGCGTTTACGCGGATTGAGTCGCAGCCGAGGAACTTCGCGGCCTCGACCCATTTGAAGTGGTTTTCGACGGCGGCAATTCGGCCAGGGGTGGTGGGATCGCCGAGGTCGCCCTCGTGATCGCACATGATGAGGCCGCTCCGGACGCCATGGTCGTCGCACCGTTGTTTGAGTTCTTGCAGGTACCGGCGGTCGGTGGCGTGGTCTTTGAAGAAGGTGTTTACGTACTCGACGCAATCGATGTCAAACTCACGCTTCGCGATGATGGGGAAATCAAGGTTGTCCATCTCGCGGGCTTCGAGGGCGCGGTGGAAGGACCATTCGGCGAGCGAAATTTTGAACGATGGGTCCGGGCGGCTCATGGGGAAAGCTTTGCAAGAAGGCGAATGTCGGACAAGTCCAGCACGACACCGCCTGTGGCGGGTGATTTGATTGAGGGGCGATGGATCGACTATATTTGTCGGCTCGGAAGAAATCGCTCGCAGAGTCGCAGAGGTCGCGGAAGCGCTTTTGGAAGTTCTTTCCCCGGCGGCCTCTGCGCCTCTGCGAGAACAAATGGGTATTAGGAGTTTGCGTTGATGAGTACAAGCGTCGAAGGTCAACCGATTCAAATGAAGAATGGCCAGTTGGCCGTGCCGGAGCAACCGATTATCCCGTTCATTGAGGGAGACGGCACCGGGCCGGATATTTGGCATGCGAGCCGGCGGGTCTTCGATGCGGCGGTACAAAAGGCGTACGGCGGGAAGCGCAAGATTGTGTGGAAGGAAGTGCTGGCGGGGCAGAAGTCTTTCGACAAGTCGGAGAATTGGTTGCCGGACGAAACGCTGGATGCGTTTCGCGAGTTGCGGGTTGGGATCAAAGGCCCGCTGACGACGCCGGTGGGTGGTGGTATTCGGTCCCTGAATGTCGCGCTGCGGCAGATTTTGGATTTGTTCGTGTGCTTGCGGCCGGTGCGGTACTTCCAAGGCGTGCCGACACCGGTGAAGCAGCCGGAGCTCGTCGACATGGTGATCTTCCGCGAAAACACGGAAGACACATACGCGGGGATTGAGTTCGCGGGCGGCAGCGCGGAAAGCCAGAAGGTTCTCGACTTCCTGACCAACGAGTTTCCGAAATTGGCCGACAAGGTTCGCTTCGGCACGCAAGAAAAAATCGATGGCTGGCAGAAGCAGTTGGAATCGATCGGGGCACCGCAGCGCGAGCTGAAGGTCGATGTCGGGATCGGGATCAAGCCGATGAGCTATCTCGGCACCGAGCGATTGGTACACGCCGCGATTGGGTATGCGGTTCAGAACAAGCGGAAGAGCGTGACGCTGGTCCATAAGGGGAACATCATGAAGTTCACGGAAGGTGGCTTCCGTGACTGGGGATATAAGGTCGCGAAGGATTTCTACGGAGCCCAAGAGATTGATGGCGGTCCGTGGTGCAAAATTCAGGATGGGAAGCCGGGCGCGGGCATCGTCATTAAAGACGTCATCGCGGATGCATTTTTGCAGCAGATACTCACGCGGCCGGCGGAGTATGATGTCGTCGCGACGCCGAATTTGAATGGCGACTATATAAGCGACGCGCTGGCGGCTTGCGTTGGTGGTATTGGTATCGCGCCGGGGGCGAATATCAACTATGTGACGGGGCACGCGATCTTCGAAGCAACGCACGGCACGGCGCCGAAATACGCCGGGCAGGACAAGGTGAACCCGGGCTCGGTGATTCTTTCCGGCGAGATGATGCTGCGGCACATGAAGTGGAACGAGGCGGCAGACCTTGTCATCAAGGGTATGGAAGGGGCGATCACGGCGAAGACTGTCACGTACGATTTCGCCCGAATGATGCCGGCGGCCCATGAGGTAAAGTGCAGCGAATTTGGCGAAGCGGTCGTAAAGCACATGAGTTAGCGGGGTTTCTTCTCGCCCGGGCGGCTGCCTAAAATGGAAGAGTTGCGAGGGCCACGTTTGGCCTGCCCTTCCCTGCTGGCGTTTTCGCGCCGTTCCTAAATAAACTCCATGTCCAGCGGCGCGCCTTTATCTGAATCAGCCTCTCAGCGCTCGACGCCGAGTGGTTCTGAGCCCACGCCGCCGAGCGCGTCGCATCATGGCGACATCACCGTGATTTCGACCGCGCCGCCGCATGAGATGGGCGCGGCGACGGCGATGCTCGACCCGCGCCAGTTGGGGCAGGCGCTCCAAGGGCAGCAGTTGGATCATGTGCTACTGGAGCGATTTGTTGGCGGCGGCGGGATGGGTGCGGTGTTTCGCGCGTGGGATACGAGTTTGCATCGGACGGTCGCCGTGAAAGTGCTGTCGCTGCGTCAGGGCGGCGACGGTGAAAGCCAGCGACGATTTCAAACCGAAGCCAGGTCGGCGGCGCGGCTGGATCATCCGAACATTGCGCGGGCACACTATGTCGGCGAAGATCGCGGCGTGCCGTATATCGTGTTCGAGTACATCGACGGCACGAATTTGCGCGACTTGGTTTATGAAAATGGTCCGTTGCAGATTGCGGATGCGGTGAATATCACGCTGCAGATTTCCGGCGCGCTAGGACACGCTTGGGAACGCGAGGTGGTGCATCGCGATATCAAGCCTTCGAACATCATTCTGACGACGGACGGATTGGCGAAGCTGGTCGATATGGGGCTGGCGCGGCTCGAGTATTTGGAGCAGACGGAGCATGACGAGACCGCGACCGGCGTGACGCTGGGGACGTTTGATTACATCAGTCCTGAACAGGCGCGGAATCCGCGAGATGCCGACATTCGGAGCGACATTTATTCGCTCGGTTGCACGTTGTTCTTCATGCTGACCGGTCGGGCGCCGTTTCCGGAAGGGACGGTGCTGCAAAAGTTGCTGGCGCATCAGAACGATGCCGCGCCGGATGTTCGCGAGGTGCGGCCGGATGTGCCTGAGATTTTGGCCTCGGTGTTGGCGACGATGTTGGCGAAGCAACCGGAGCACCGGTTTCAAACGCCGCTTGATCTTTCGGCGGCGCTGACGACCTGCATCGAGCAGCTAGGGCTGACGCCGCCGGCCGCGGCTTTGCCAGCGTACATCGGGGCGTGGTCGCCGCCCTCGACTTGGTGGCGCGTGCACGCGCCCTGGATCGTGCCGTTTTCTTTGCTGGCGATAATCGTGCTGATTCTGGGGATCGTTTGGCATCGCGATGCGGATGCGCCGAGCTTTCCCGAGTTGCAGCACCCGATTGAGATACGGAATGATTCCCCGGTGGAAAGTAGCGGGACGGGGACGGGCGAGACATCGGTCGATTCAGCGACGGGGCGCTGAAAGTGCCGGGAGCGATGGCGCGGCGACCGAGGTCGCCCGCTAAATGGCCGCAGTTGTGGGGAGGAACGGCGGCACTGGGGGTGATTTTTTTCTCGCGCATCTGTTACGATCCT
>DATBAY010000163.1:0-5212 GCA_036271295.1 Lacipirellulaceae bacterium
ATTCACCCGCACCTGCCGAATCGCGCGGCTATCCCGCTCGTAACTTCGAATCAAAACCTGGATACCCCGCAACGGTTTATCGTATGGCGGCACGGTTTCCCGCTCGCCAACGTCGTCCGCGCCAAAGCCCGTAGTCTGAACCAACGCATTGGTTGTGGGGTCATAGTAATTTCCCACGTCCTCCAACCCGTTCGTTCCTTCGTCCGAAGTCGAATTGACCGACGCCCAAGCACCGGCATTCAACCGAAATTCATTTTCGTTGATGCCGTTGTTCTCATAGTGGAACGACCACGTGTCATACACCGCAAATCCAGGCGCCAACGGCGTGCCGTAAACATCGGAGATCGGTCGCGGCAAAAAGAACCATGGATCGACCGACGACCCGAAGCTCGGCGCGTACTTTGGCAGCGGAAAAACTGGGCCTGGATTGGGCGGCACAGGCGAATTCACCCTGAAATTCTCATCGTACCCATATCCCAAATCCACATACGCCCCTTGCCCAACGTAGGAATACGTCTTCGTATTCGTTCCAATCAATGGCGTCGGCGCGCCCATATTATCCGTACTGAAATATGCCCCGTTCGCTCCGTTCGGCGCCTGCCCGCGCCATCCCGGATCGCTCGGCGTAAGCACAACGTCATAACCCTGCGTCGTGTCGGTGGGATTCTTCCACGTCGCAAACAGTGGCGCTCCAGGATCAAACACGCGCAGATCGAACGCCAAAACATCCGATAGCATCACGTCCTCTCCCCGCCGAGTTCCCCACAGCGGAACCGGACCGTGAAGCACGCGCACGACTTGCCCATCATCATTGAGCATCGCCTGGGCCGTCGCGGGCACTCCCCCTTTCGGCACTTGGCTCATATACGCAAACGGCCGAACCTTATAGAGGCTCGCGCCCGCGGCGTAACTCAGAGGATCGACCGAGTATGTCAGTATGCGGCCTGCCGTGATGCTGCCTGCCGTGCCGACATTCCCGGTCGCTTTTGCTCCGGGCGAAGTACTGGCATTTGGAATGTCTGGATCCGTTACGAACTGCACGCTTGGCGCGCCCGAATATCCGCTTCCCCACGACTCCAGAGCGAAAGGAAACCGCCGCCCATCGACGGTACTACCCGGTTCCTTCACGCCGGAACCTGATTTTGGCAATGTGGTCGCGAGCCAAAAACCATAATGCCCAAACCGATTTTCTCGCTTCGTCAAATCGCCAAGCGTATTGGCCATGATTTTCCATTGCTTCACGCCGTAATCCCACTCCAACCGACACGAGATGTCATATCGGTCCTGAAACGAAATCAGCGCCGCGATCGCGGCGGCTACGTTCGTCTCTGAAAAATTGCCAGCTGGCAACAATCGCAATAGTCCAGGTACCGGCTTGAATTTCGGCCCGCTTCCCTCTTGAACGATGCCGTCTCCATCATTATCCAGCGCCTTGTACGGATTTAACCACGGCGCAATCAACAGCGTGCGGCGGTAAATCGTCCGCATCCCCGGCTCACCAAAAAAATGATTCGCCGTCGGATCATCGGACAGGGTAGCCGTAGTGTATCCCGGGTTCTCAACCGCAAACCACACCACCTCCGCCAGCGGCGATTCGACCGATTCATACGTCCAATTAGGATATGAATTGTCCGCGGTCGAGGAAGTAGGAATCGATGGCGCCGGCCCCACAAACGGCTTATGCTCATTTCGAACCGTCAGCATCAGCACGTCGTCGTAATCGCCCAACCCGGCGCCATCCGTCGCCCACGACGAATCCGCGAACGGCGTCGTATTCGGATCGCTCGACGGAATAATCGAAGTCTTGTGGTCAATCTCAGGATTCGCCGGCGTCGGCGGCCAGTTCAGCGGCGGGCTCACGTTCGGATTTGCATCGATCAGCGTACTCGCTTCTCCTTCACGGGCCGGCCCTTCAATAATCTCGATATACCCATGGTTCGACTCCGGCCGCTGCCACGTCAGCCCCGGGCAAGTCGCACCTTGTAAATCCTCCTGCAGCGTATTGCGCACCTGGCGAATCTGGGCGTTCATCTCCATCGTCGCCCGCCGATTCCGCACGCTGTTGCTCACGTTGGCGAACAACGTCACGACCGCCGCCATCATCACCAGCGTGATCGCCATCGCGACCAGCATCTCAATCAGCGTGAATCCGCCACGCGCCGCATGAAAGCGGCGCGAGCCAACTAGGGGCAATGCCCACCGGTCGCGGTTACTGCGTACCATAGAAAAGTCCTCTCGCCGAATGCGCGGCCCCTGCCGCGGCCCTGTTCCACTAGCATTATGGCCGGGGAACGCGCACCAGTCGAGAGATTTCAAGCTGCATGATTACGCAACGCCAAGCGTTCGCCGTCGCCGCGAAACCGCCAAAAGCGACGTGCCGCTCGCTAGTAAGATAAGCGTGCCCGGCTCGGGAATCGCCGCATTCGTCAATTGCGCCATCGGATCCCAGTTTCCCGCTAACTTCCAATTCGGATCGGTATAAGCCGCCGGATTGCCCGGAATCGGATACGTCTGCGACACCGTCGCATTCGCCGTATCATTATTCGAATTCCGATCGCCCCAGAAATCTGGCCAGCTGTAGTTCGGGTCCGCCGGGTTCGCCGAGCCCGTTCCTGGATTGTTCGCATCACCGGCCGCATTTCCCAATCCATACCAAGGATACTGTGCCTCATACGAGAACAGATTTGGCACCGTGTACGCCGCGGCCTGACTCGCCGTCAGCTGATGCGACCACGCAACGCGCGACGACACATCGAGCGGATTGCCGCTCGAATCCATGCTGTTGAATTCCGCGTAGCGCGTATCCTTCAGTGGATTGCCATCCTGCTTCCCATTGGCCGCATTCAGCTCGTTCGCGTTCCAATTCAAATAGCCCACCGCGCGAACTGCCGCGGGCATTTTGGTATTAACGAACACAGTGCTCGCGTCGCCGCCCGCTTGCTGCCAGCCCCAAGGACGCCCCAAGTACATGCTGTTATTCGCCGGGCCGTTCGCGTTCGCCGCACCCTGGGGATCAATCACCGAATTATTCTTCACGCTATTCGCCGTCACCGTGCTGTTGAGAAACACGATCCCATTGGAAGTCTTCTTGTCCGTACTTGCCGCAGTGATCGTTCCACCCGAATGATCGCCATCCATATTGATCGTCGAATTGTCGAACACGGTCGTCCCATCGGCGAAGATGAAATCGATGTCGCCGCTCACGGTCGAGTTCTTGAAATACGACCGACCGCCCTTCGTGTAGAGCGTGTCCTGATACCCCAAGAACTTGCAGTTCGAGAACGCCTGCTCGTCGCCTTGCAGCAACAGCGCCACCGCCGGCGCATTCGAAGTTTGCGCCGTCGTGCCGTTCACATAATCGCCCTGCGGCGTCACCGCTTTATGTCCGGTGTTCACGATATACGGCGTGTTCGTGCTGTTTGCGAAAGTGATTCCGATCGCACTCGTGTTATTACCCTTCAGCTGCAACGTCGAGCTGCCGGTCGTACCCAGCGCCCCGCTGCCCGGATTGTAAGATGAGTCCAAGAACGAGGTGATGACCACGTCATTCGGATTCCCCGTCAGACCGACCAGCGCGATATTGCTCTTGCTGTTAGAAAGCGACACGCCCGTCGTGATCGCGGTGTTGTAAACGCCCGGCGCGAAGATCAGCCGATTCGGATTGCTCGCCGACGCTCCCGCCGGCATGCCGCTGCTGCCGAGCGCCGTCGTGATCGACTTATACGCCGCCACATAGCTCCCGAATGGCGCTCCCTCGGCCCCCGCGTAATTCGGATCGATATAGTAGTTGCCCGCAAAAGACGGCTTGAACACCGCGAGCACCATCCCGGCAACCACAAGCGGGAACCAAACCCCAAACGCCTGCCTGAACGCGCGATTCATTAGCGATGCTCCTAACTGCAAGTTGGGATTCAACCAGCCGCTCGGAGATCGCAAATCAGGCAACGCGAGACGATGCGAATTTCGCTGAAGTGCGCGCGACAGACTTTCGAACAGCAGCGCACCCAACGACAAAACAATTCCAACTAACTCGCCTGTTCACGCCCCGGAGCGGCGTCACTGTTGCTGATTCTAGCGCGCTCGATTGGTGCAACAACTGGAACTTGTTGCAAAACACTTCAGAATTTACGCACTGCTTATTGCGCCTACGTCGAAGGCGTAGCGTTCGAGGCCGACTCGCGCTTCGCCGCAATCAGCGATACCACGATCGACGCCCCCAAGAGCCCGATAATTACCAGCAGCGACTGCCAATGCTCCGGCTCCCAGCCCGTGGCCTGTTTCACAATCATCTTCACGCCAATAAAACCCAGCACCGCGGAGAGCCCATAGTTGAGGTAACGAAACAGCCCGATCACTCCAGCCAACAAGAAATAAAGCGCTCGCAAACCCATCACTGCGAAAATATTCGACGTAAACACGATGAACGGGTCGAGCGTGATGCCGAAAATCGCCGGCACGCTGTCGATCGCAAACAGCACGTCCGTGAAATCGATCACAAGTAGCACCAAAAATAACGACGTCACGAACAACCGCCCGTCGATCCATACGAAAAACTTTTGCCCATACGACCCTGGCGCCACACGCAAGTACTTATGCCCGAGCCGCACGAAAAGATTCTGATCGGGATGCGTTTCCGACCCGTGCGACGTTGCCAGCTTGATCGCCGTGTACACCAGGAACGCGCCGAAAAAATAGAACGCCCATTCGAAGTAATGCAGAATCCCCGCCGCCGCCACGATGAACAGCAGCCGCAACGCGATGGCGCCAATGATTCCCCAAAACAGCACCCGATACTGATACTTCAGCGGCACCCCAAAGTACGCGAAGATCACGACGAACACAAACACGTTGTCCATCGACAGCGACCACTCGACGAGGTAGCCCATCAGAAAGGCTAGCGCATGCGGCCCACCCGGCGGCGAAATCCGCGCTGCCCACCACCACAGCCACAAATTGAATAGCAGCGCGAGCACGCACCAGAACACCGTCCACAGCGCCGATTCGCGCAGCGAAGGCTCGTGCGAGTCCCGATGGAACACAAACATATCCAGCGCGAGCAGCACGAACGTGCCGATACAAAACGCCGCCCAGTGCACCCACGTCACCGGCAAATTCGCCGACACCGCCGCCGCGCCATTCGCAACTTCAGCCAGCAGCACCGTCAAAACCCCCAGCGGTCAAAGGTTCCAGTCGCATGGCCTAAAACATTTTT
>DATBAY010000164.1:0-4870 GCA_036271295.1 Lacipirellulaceae bacterium
AAGAGTTCACTCGGCCATTTACTTGGCGCAAGCGGCGGCGTCGAGCTGGTGCTGTGCATGAAGGCGCTCGAGCACAACATTTGCCCGCCGACGATCAACTACACGACGCCCGATCCAGATTGCGATCTGGACTACACGCCGAACACACCGCGCGAGCGCAAACTGCACGCCGTAATGAGCAACAGCTTCGGCTTCGGCGGCCACAATGCGTCAATCATCGCCGTCCAAGCGGCGTAACGGCGTAACATAGTCTCCCGCTTGCCGCGGTGAAATTCCTGGTAGCCTCGCCAACTTACGCTTGGGGCCGTCCGAAGACCTGCGCTTCGAGTCGATCAAACCGTTCGGATTGAACCTTAAGGCCCCGGCCGAACATCGACGCGGACATCGTGATGAAATTGAATGGCAGCGCCATGAGCAGCAAGAGGCTGCCGTCGTGCATTCCCATGAGATGGAACACAATTGCACCTATCAACATAAGAACACTCATCACGGACGAGCAGGTCGTAAGTACGGTTATTTCGCGGGAGGTGACCATTTTGTAACTCGCTTTCTGGATTCGAATGGCAAACGTCAGGCGTCAAAAATCGCCTGGTTACATTCTCTAATACGGCCAAAAACTCAGGTGTTACAGGCACGCGGCAGAATTCTTAAGAATTCCGAGGCGGCCCGAATTCTGGCGGATCCGACTGCTTTTTCGTACGCTATGTTTAGATCGCTTGGCGTCCCGAATCCTCCGCGTGTTGAGTTTATGAATCGCTGCTCGAAGTCTTTGATCGTGCTTGCATTTGCAATGTTGCCTCTAACGCGCCCAAGTAGTTGCGCCGCAATTACCAAGGCGTTGCTGGATAGCGATGGCCCAGCCAACGCGGCAGCGACGAGTGTTTACAACGAAGCCGTGCGAATCCTGTCCAGCATTCAATCGACCAAGTACGAACACAAGACAGACATCGATGAAAAGGAGGGTCGCTACTACTGCGATTGCTCAGGTTTCGTCGGCTATGTGCTGAATCAAACGGTCAGCAAGGACGATCGTAACGGGCCTTTGCACAACGGCGATCGGCGCCCCGTGGCAGCCGAGTTCGAAAGGCACTTCGAAACGGCGCCGACCAAGCCGGGCCGAGCAGTTCTGTGGCAACATATTACGCGAATGGAAGACGCCCGGCCTGGTGACGTCATCGCGTGGCGACTCGCGGTGCCGAAACCGAATGACACGGGTCATGTCGTCATACTTGCGGAGCGGCCCGTGGCGGAAAGCGATGGACTTATCAAAGTGCAGGTCATTGACTCGACCGTACTTCCGTCTCCGGATCTTACCGCCGACAAAGGCAAAAGCGGAATTGGTCGCCGCGTCATGTGGTTCACCGTAGATAAAGAGGGCCGGCCGACGGGCTACATTCGCGGGTCACGCAGTGCGACGCCGAAGACCGATGCCATCGCGATTGGCCGAGCGCTCCCGGCAGACGCAAAAATCTCAGCTAAGCGCCGCCCAGCGTAACGCAGAAGCAGAGGCCAACAGATATAGCCCAGCCATCTTGGCAGGACTCGAACAAGAGACGTGGCCCGCCTTCCGAGCCAGAATGACTCGCGGCTTTCTGGCGTTGAGTGTCGTGCCCCCGCTGCGGGGCTACGACGCCCTGATTTTCTCGGGTTATTCGACCCAACGCGTTGCGCTCTAAGGCCGTTCCCGGTCTGGAAACTAGAATAAACCTTTAAGAGGATCAGACCGGAGCGCGAGCCCAGCCGACTGTGGCGACGGCTTGTCAGACGAGATGCGGCGATACGGATTCCAATTGGCTGGCCTGACGCTTTGTGCGGCGTCCTTGGGTGCTCTTCCCGCGCGAGCGTTCATTCTGGACAACACAACGGCCGTCACGTGGACGTCCACCGCCAGCGGGACCCGAACCGCGAATGGGCAGCCAGCCACGATCACGTGGAGCATTGTGCCCGATGGTACTGCCACCACGACCGAAGCGGGCACTTCGACAACGCCCAGCAATCTTGTCTCGTTCATGAACACAAACTTCGGCGGTAATCCGTCGCAAACGGATCTCGCGAAGCAGCCGTGGTTTCATATCTTCACCGACGCGTTCGGGCGCTGGAACCAACTCGGCGGTGTGAACTTCGTCTACGAGCCGCACGATGACGGCGTCAAGCATCCGAGCTCGAACGGCGTGCTCGGCGTGCGGGGAGATATTCGCCTCGCGGGATTCAACATCGACAACCCCAGCGGCACGCTTGCATTCACATACGTCCCGAGCGGCGGCAGCGATATGGCGATCGATACGTCCGAGACATCGCTGTTCACCAGCGGCTCGGCTCTGAACTATGTTTACTATCGCGACACGCTCATGCACGAAATCGGCCACACCTTTGGCCTCGAGCATGTGAGTACCAACGAAGCGGCCACGGGCAAGCTGTTGATGGAGCCGTTCATCGACGACTCGGCGAACCCGATCGATGGTCCGCAGCTCGATGAGGTGCGCGGCGTGCAGTATTTCTTCGGCGATGCAAATGAGAAATCCAACGGCGGTTTAGGCAACGGCACGGCAGCCCGGGCGACAAGTTTGGGCACGCTCACTTCTGGATCGACTCGACTCGTCGGCGCGTCGGCTGACGTGCCGACGCAAACCATCAGCCCGACGGCGACAGATTTCGTGAGCGTCAGCAATTCGAACGATATCGACTTCTACTCATTCACGGTGTCGGCCGCTTCAACTCTCTCTGCCGTGCTGACGCCGCGCGGCGGTGTGTTCACGCAAGGCTCGGCCGATCAAAACCAAACGCCGACCACGTTCGACGCAAATTCCCGCGCGAATCTGGCGCTCACGATTTTAGCTGCGAACGGAACAACGATTATTGGAAGCGCGAACGTGAATCCAGCGGGTATTGCCGAGACAATTGCGAACTTGTTGCTGCCCGCGGCGGGCACTTATTTTGCCGAAGTTACGGAAGGAACTGAAAATACGATCCAACTTTATGAGCTAGGACTCACCGCCACTGCGATGCTGCCCGGCGACTACAACCGCGACGGCGTCGTGAACGCGGCCGACTACGCGGTGTGGCGGAATTCGCTCGGGCAGTCTTTGGCCGCTGGTACGGGGGCGGATGGAAATGGGGACGGCCTCGTCAACCAGGCTGATTACGATCTGTGGCGAAACCATTTCGGAGATACGCTTGGCGGCGGATCAGCGCTCGGATCGCAGATCGCTGCGGTGCCGGAACCCTCGCCGGTGGCGTTCGGGCTGTTCTTGATGGCGACAATAAGTCTCCCGCGCAGCCGCCGGTACGCGTCGCATTAGTGGCGAATTCTGCTCGCCCGGCTATAATGACCGGCTTCGGGGGGGGTCGGCTGGGTAGCTTTGCAGCTTCAGGTTCTTAAACTTGAACGGCTTCCCCCGAAGACTGAACTTCCGCGCTACGCCGTGATTGCTTTTCTACGGCGGCTCGGAAATGGGCTGGGGTTCATTCATCCTTCTTTTCGTTGCACTCATCCATGATGTTCAAACCTAATTGGCTGGGACTAATTGCGCCGTTTCTAATCGCCTGCACCGCGCTTTCAACGAGCGCGGCACCGAAGAACTGGGCGGCCGGCGACGGCAACTGGGCCGTCGATAATAATTGGTCGCCGGTCGGCGTGCCTCAAAGCACGGACGATGCGAATATCGTCTTCACGAACGGTGTTGCGCGCACTGTCACGATCGATGCCACAGGACCGGCGCAGAATCCCAGTTCGATCACGCTCGATCTAACCGGGGGAACCGGCGCGAGCACGCTTGCGATAACCGGCAACACGCTGAGCGATAACACGGTGACCATTGGCGACAATGGTAATGGCGCCGTCACTCAAAGCGGCGGAACGCACACCGTCGGATACAACCTCATTCTGAGTAATCAAGGAACGAGCGTCGGCACTTACACGCTGAGCGGCGGAACACTTAATTCGTATTACAACGAGTATGTCGGCAGTTCAGGCTCCGGCACATTCACACAGTCGGGCGGCACTCACTCGGCGAACTATTTCTTCGTCGGTTACAACGCCTCCGGCCTAGGCAGTTATACGTTGAGTGGGAGCTCGAGCTTGCTTCAGGCCACGTATGAAACAATCGGCCAAACCGCCACCGGGAACGGCGCGCAGAACGGTGGCAGCTTTACGCAGACCGGCGGTGCAAATCAGATGACCGACCTGTTCATGGGGCAGGATGCACTATCCTCTGGCTCGTATTCGCTTGGTGGCGGGTCGCTCACGGCGCAACTGACCGAATCCATTGCGAACAACGGCACGGCAACTTTTAATCAGACCAATGGCACTAATTCCACCCAGGAACTTGATCTCGGTTTCGGGCCGACGGGTAACGGCAGCTACATCATCAGCGGCGGCGGGCTACAGACGAGCACCATCAATTTGGGCGGCTCGCCATACCAGGTCGGTGGCAAAGGTTCGCTGACGATCAACACCAACGCGCTCGTGAATGTGTTCTATTCCATCAACGTTTACAGTACCACCGGCTCGGGCGTCGTTTTGCAAGGCGGCACGTTGAACGTGCCTAACATCAACGTGCACGGCGTGCCGGGACTGTTCAAGTGGACCAGCGGCACGTTGAACATCACGACCGATGCCGTGTGGGATCCGGCCCAAGGTCCAAATTCGACGGGGGCGATTTTCGGATCGGCCCTGAACTTAAACACCGGTCGCAATTTGAACGTCACCGGCAATGAGGTCATCGGCGGCACAGGAGCGTTCCAGCTCACCTTAGCGGGCGGCACTCATACGGTTACCGGTGACATCATTCTCAAGACCGGCGGCATCTTCTCGGCTAGTATCAGCGCGCCGCTGAACTATACCAACTTCAACCAACTCGGCGGCATTCTC
>DATBAY010000165.1:0-5833 GCA_036271295.1 Lacipirellulaceae bacterium
ATGGCGATTCATTGTCGCAGAAGGTCCAAGGTCTGATCGACGACGCGGGCACGAAATCCTTGGCCGACGAGCGTCGCAGCCGCGATCGTTTTCCGATCCCGTACACGTTTCGTTTAACACCGATTGATCGAAACGGAAATCTGCTGACGGACGACACGACGACCGTGGTCGGGAAGGACCTCTCGCTGACCGGGATCGGTTTTTCGCACGATCATGACCTGGGGTGCACGCGGGCCATCATCTCGCTGAATCATCCCAAGGTCGGAAAGTTCGCCGTCGAGGCGGAAATCGTGTGGACCCGTCCCACGCCGATCGGCCTGTTCGAAAGCGGCTGCCGGCTGATCCGCACGCTCGACGGCCACACGATGCGGCCCCAAGGCTAGCGCGGCCTTTTTAGGTGTCTCAAGTAGCCGGCTTACGGGCCCCTTCTGTCGGCAATAGTTTGCCTGTCGCCCGGCGAATGGACTACCATCATTCCCAGCGAGGGCAGGGCTGCTGCCTGCTGGCATTCGCCGCTATCGTTCGATTTTTCTCGCAGTCACCAGTTCGAGGAGTTTCGCGCTATGTACAGGGCCAGATTCATCATCGGCGTCGGCGGGTTCGGTTTATGGATGGCGCTGCAAAGCCACTGCTTGCTGGCGCAGCTTGGTCCGGGAGGTGGCCCGGCGGCTAATGCGGAGCAAAAAGCTGAGAAGTCCTTGCTGCCCGAGGCGGCCAAGGCATCTTCCGAGGCAAAACCTCCAGAACTCTGCCAGTGTTCCAGTCAGTCGGATTCAATTTCGGTTGAGCGAATCAACCGCGCATTGCGCGGCCCGCTTCATTCGAACGGGCTGGATTTCGTCAATACGCCGCTGAAGGATATCGCCGAGCAATTGGCGACTGACTATGAAATTCCGATTCAACTCGATAAGGCGGCAATGGATGAAATCGGCGTCAACGCCGAACAGCCAGTGGACATCAATCTTCACGGTGTTTCACTGCAATCCGCCTTGAAAATCATGCTGAAGAACATCCAACTCACCTACGTGATTCGCGATGAGGTTCTGTTCATTACATCGCCGGATGCGGCTGAAAAAGACCTCAAGGTCTGTGTGTACAACGTGAGCGAACTCGTGGGGAAAGACGGCTCCTCCGATTTGGATACGGTCGCAGACGTGATTCGATCTTGTGTCTTAACCGATACTTGGTCCGCCAACGGTGGCGGACAAAGTGAAGTACGGACTATCGAGCCAGATCTGCTCGTGATTTCGCAAACAGCGAGCGCGCAGGAACAGGTGCGCGATCTGCTAAACGCTATTCGCAAATCCCACCAGCAGGGCGATACCACGCCCACGAATGCTGCCAAGATCGCTGTGAAACACAAGAACGTTGTTACTCGCTCGTATACACTGAAAATGAATCCGTCGAACAACCCGAACGAGCTCTCGCGCCAGATTCGCGACCTAATCGTGAGTGCTTTGCCCGAAGAAACCTGGTCGGGCCGATTGGCCGATGGCCAGGGCGTGCTGTTGGAAGTTTTTCACGATCGCATCGTCGTGCGACAAACGCCCGCTGTGCAGGAGAAAGTAGAGAAAGTGCTGACGGATAGCGGTATCGCGACACCGACACAACAACCCAATTCACCAGGAATGCCAGGCGGATTTGGCGGCATATCAGGTGGTTTAGGGGAATCATCCGGCAGATTCGGAGGAAAGCCAGGTCCCGGCTTTGGCGGTGGCGGCTTCGGTCGCGGCGGCGCGTTGATTAATGCCAGCCCGAGTTCGGGGCCCGAAAGTGCTGTTGGTGTTGCTCCAGCCCCCGCGTCGGACGAAGGCAAATAGCATTGCCGCTGACGTGAAATGTCGTGGGTGGGCGACTCCGCCTGCACGCGCTACAATCACGCCATGCGTATCGGCCCTACAGAAATCCTCGACACTTTCGCCGAAGCGTTTAGCGCGCGTTATTCACGGCTGATCGTGACCGCAGCGGATGACTTTTGGCTCGGGGCCGCGTTGCATTCGATGACGGGCTACGGCACCAGCGTGCTCGGCTGCGACGCCGAAGCAGGCGTCGAGCGCCGGCTCCCGGCCGTAGAATCGCCTGACGGCCGGCCCGCTGCCGCCGTGTTGCTGTTTGGCTTTACCGCCGAGGCCGTCGGAAAAGCAGCTCAGCACCGCGTTGGGCAGTGCGTTCTCACGTGCCCTACGACCGCGTGTTTCAACGGTTTGCCCGATGCGGCGGAATCCTATTCGCTCGGGAAGTACTTGCGTTACTTCGGAGATGGCTTTGAGCGACAGACGACTTTAACCAAGCAGCCCGAACCCACCCTGTTTATCGATACGTCGGAAACCGAATCTCGCAGCTGCTGGCAAATCCCAGTCATGGATGGCGAATTCTGTATCGAAGCGACGGCCGGCATCGCCAAAGGTGTAGCTGGCGGCAACATCATTCTGCAGGCCGATTCGCAACGCGCCGGCATGAACGCTGGCCGGCTCGCCGCCGAAGCCATTGCCAAATTGCCAGGAGTCATCACGCCATTTCCGGGCGGCGCGTGCCGCAGCGGAAGCAAAGTCGGCTCGAAATACAAAGCACTCAAAGCATCGACTGCCGAAACGTATTGCCCCACCCTGCGCGAGCAGGTGAAATCCGACCTCGTGCCGGGGGCCTGCTGCGCGTACGAACTTGTGATTGACGGTTTTGACGAGCGAGCGGTGGCCTGGGCGATGCGCACGGCGATTGAAGCTGCCGCCGGCAAAGGGGTGCTCGCCATCGGCGCCGGTAATTACGGCGGGAAGCTCGGAAAATACCCGATTCGGCTGCAAGAGCTATTTGCTTGAGTGTTGCCGTGTCGCAGGAAGGGTGAGCCTCCCGCCGAGCCTTAAGGCACAGGATGCGGCTCAGCAGGAGCTTGGCCCTCCCACCCGTTTGCGCAACTCATTTCCGCCGAACTTTCGGTAGTGGTCCGTTTGAATGTGGGGGTGGCTGGGGCAACGCCCCAGATGCTTCCACTGGGGCGTTGCCCCAGTCATCCTAATTCCATTCTCAACGACCTTTTCTCGAACTGACCCAGTTACCGAATTTTCGACGCAATTGTCGCCACGCCAGCACGGCGGGTACACTAGCGGGTCTTGTTTCCGATCGAAGTGTATTACGAGGCCGTGGTATGTCGTCTGAATCCCCTAAAGTTGAGCAACCTCAATCCGACGCCAGCGCAGCCGACTCGAAGGTGGCGCCCCAGCGGATTCTCATCGGCACACAACGCCCAGGACACGCGGCCGAAGACATCAAAGCGAAACCAGTACTCCCGCCGAGCCCGTTCGAAGTGAAAGCGGTGGCCGCTCCGGCCATTGAGCCGTCTGGCGTCACCATCGAACAAGCGCCGCCCGCTTCGGCGGCTGAGGCTGCGATTACGACGCCGTCGGGAACGACGACCGCTCCGGCTTCTCCACCGCCGGCACCGGAGCCGAAAGCCATCGCCCCGGCGAAGCAGCGTCAGCACTATCCGCCGCCAAATATTCGCGATCGGCTGACGCCCGAGATGGAGGCCGAGTACGAAGCCGCGCTGGGCGACTTATCGCTCGACTCGCTAATGGATCAGGGCTCGAGCGCCGCCGCCGCTGCCGAACTTGCGCCGGAAACTCGCATTACAGGTCGCGTGGCCAAGATTCACGGCGACGACGTGTTCATCGATCTGGCGGGACGAAACCAAGGCGTGGTGCCTTTTCGCCAATTTGACACGACGGAACCGAAACCGGGCGATGAAATCGACCTGATCGTCGTAAAGTTCGACGCCGAGGAAGGACTGTACGAATTAGTGCGGCCGACGGCTGCCGTAAGCGTCGGCAATTGGGACGAAGTCAGCGAAGGCCAGATCATCGAAGTCACGATCACCGGCGCCAACAAAGGCGGGCTCGAATGCCAGGTCGCCGGCATCCGCGGCTTCATCCCAATGGGACAGGTTTCAATTTACCGCGTCGAGAATCCGGAGGAACTCGTCGGCCAGCGATTGGCGTGCGTCGTGACCGAAGCCAATCGCGATCGCCGCAACTTAGTGCTCAGCCATCGCGCCGTCATGGAACGCGAGCGAAATGAGCAGCGCGAAAAGTTGATGACCGAGCTCGCGCCCGGCCAGCTGCGCGAAGGCATCGTCCGCAGTCTCAAGGATTTTGGCGCGTTCGTCGATTTGGGCGGCGCCGACGGCCTCATCCACATCAGCCAGCTTAGCTGGGATCGCGTGAAGCACCCGAGCGAAGTGCTGGAAGTCGGACAAAAGGTAAAAGTTCGGATCGAAAAAATCGACCAAGAGACAGGAAAGATCGGCCTGTCGTATCGCGAAGCCGGGACAAGCCCCTGGCAAAACGTGGAATCGAAGTACGCTGTCGGCAATCGGGCGAAAGGTACGGTCTCGCGAACCATGGACTTCGGAGCCTTCGTAAAACTCGAGCCGGGTGTCGAGGGGCTGATTCACATCTCGGAACTTGGTCACGGCCGCGTGTTTCGGGCTAGCGACGTCGTCAGCGAGGGGCAGGAAGTCGAAGTAAAGATCCTCTCGGTCGACGCGGAAAACCAGCGGATCAGTCTCTCGCTCAAAGCGCTCATGACTGCGCCGGTAAAGCCCGGGCAACAAAAAGTGGCCGATGAAGACATGCCGTTGCCGCCGGGTGCACCGAAGGCGCCCAAAAAGCTACAGCAAGAGCTAAAAGGCGGAACCAGCACCCCATCGGGCGGTGAGCGGTTCGGGCTCAACTGGTGAGCACGTCTTCTGCCGAGTGACAATCGTCGCGGCGATTCGCTAACCGCGTCGCCGGACGCAAAAACCTAACGCCGCAAGGGCCGCAAGTGCGAATGTGCCTGGTTCCGGAATCGCCGTTGGCTGTTGCCGTATCGTGAATTGGGTGCCTCCGTCTAAAAGGTCTGGCACGTCGAGCCGGAACGTATACGTCTGGGCACCCGTCCCTTGCGTGCCACCCGAGAACACCAGCACCGTTGGGTTAGTGGAAACGGACGGCAACCCGGTCGACGTCGGCGGCGTGTCATAGTTGGGAGCGTCGAAGTCGATGATGTCAGACGGACTCGCCTGCTTGAACCCGCTGCCCGTTCCGAATCCCAATTGCATCGTGTACTTCGACCAATTCAGACCCGTGTTGTTGTCGACGAATTCAGTGACCTTGTACTCGGTAGTCCCCTGACTCGGGGAAGTCGTAAACAACAGGTCGATATAACCGTTCGCGTCGAATCGCTTGAGCGGAATGACGATATTGTTATCGTCGCTGCCGCCGCCGAGCTGATTGTCGTTATTTGGGTTCGCCGTGATGATTGCGGGAACGCTCACAAGGCCCAAACCGGGCCCACTCGCGACCGGTGCCGGCGAAGTAGCGATAACACCCGCGAACGCAGGTGATACGAGGCAAGAACTACCAAGAACTGCTGCGACGAAAATCTTCCGTTGAAACTTCATCATTAGCATTAACTTTCAATGTTGAGATGCACTAGCGCCCCTTGCGCGTAACAAATCGACCTGGCCCGACGGTTCGATGCCCACTCTGGCGGGTGGGCGAACCTGCCAAGGTTATACACGAGCAACGCCGCAAAATGCAACGCTCGCGCGGTGAGTCGGTGAAAAGGCGGTGCGAGTTTGATCGCCTTCACTGCCGTCACCCACGCCGTTGGCGGTTTTCCCAGCGCCGCCTATACTTAGCAACTTATTCCGGCCGAACCCCGCATTCTTTGCGGGTGACTATCGCACGGGGCTGCGGCTTGAGCACGAGGTTGTCGTCCGCAGCTCTGAACTTAACTCCCTACAGCATCCATGCTTACCGTAATTCTGCCGGATGGCAGCCAAAAACAATTCGAC
>DATBAY010000166.1:0-8094 GCA_036271295.1 Lacipirellulaceae bacterium
CGCGCCGGCACATACTCCTCGGTGACGAAACTCAGCCCCTTGGAAATCAGCGACTCCACTTCCAGCTTGAAGTCGTTCTTCAGCATCTTCTCAATCTCCCGCTGCCATTCGCGCTTCTTCGCGAACCACGGATAGGCCGCCACCTGCTTCGCCCGCTTTCGGTCGGTATCGTTCAGCATGATTTTCACGCTGTCCGAAAGCTCACAGCGCTCGAAATCAATGCTCCGCAGCCCAAGGTACTTCGCCTCCGGAATCGCCATCCGCTGCGATTCGAACGCCAGATTAATCGACCCCTGTTTGATAACACTGTAGATGTAATACCCCCACGGGTCATTATCGAGCACGCAATACAACGGCAACTTCAACTCATTGTGCAGCCGGTACAGCATCCGACGTACGCCACGCGGCGGCTGACCGCTGCCATGCGTAAGAACGCAATTGTGCTTCTCCCAAAATCGATCTTCATTGAACCGTTGCCACACAGTGCCCTTTTCAACATGCAGAATAAACTTCGCTTTGCATTTACTTGTGTCGAATTGAATTACCTCGGGCTCGCAAATCGATGGGATCGCGTAGCCGCCCGATCCCATCCGAGCGCAGTTAATTTCATCCCCCTTATCGGTGAACGCAATGGCGCCAACCATCGCGCCACGGTTCTCGGCGTATAGGTGCAGTTCCTCGCGAATGGCGTCGAGCAGCACCTCGGTGTCTTCAATAATCGTGTCGCACTCCGTTTGATCATCGAACGTGTTTTCCTTAGCACCTTCGATCGTGTGCTTCAGCATGTAGAACATACCTCGGAGGCTTGTCGACTTGCCTTGCATGATCAGCTTTTTGCAACCGCTCGCGACGAGCATCGTCCGCATATAAGCCTTGGCTTGCGACAGATCGAACAGCTGTCGCCGATTCGTCGAGTTACCCATCTCGAGAATCTTCTTACGCGGCGAATAATGCACATTCGCCAGCGTCCGCGATGGAATTTCCACGTAAGGATCGCGCCGATTCTTCGCCGCAGTGACAACGCGGTCAGCGAGCCCAACGAGCGAGTCACGCGTTTTCTTGTCTCGTGGTGAAAGCTTCACCGGGGCCGACTCTTTGGCAGTGGAATCAGCAGTCTTCTTCTTGGCCATGCAATTCTTTCATTTCAATTCGGTCTTACGCAACGGCAACGTTGTTTTTTAAGCTTTGTGCGCCTTCGCACGCTTACGCGGTTTGTCCTTCACGGGTTCTGATTGCTCGACGGCCGGCGCCTCTTCCGCCGCCGAAGATCGATTGAGTGCTGCCGCTGCGTTCAGCGGGTCGACAATCAATACCGACGCATCTTTCGCCAACTCAGCTTCCTCGGGCGAGACTTTGCGCCCGCGATCATCCATCTTCATGTCCGCGTCGGCAGTCACTTTTCTCGCGACTTTGACGAGTTCGTCATACAAGCTGTTGGCCTCAGCGCCGTTGATTTCACTCACGGCCCCCGATACCTCTTTCAAATACCGTAAAAAGATTTCACGCCGATCGGTTTGCTGCTTCACCCTCAGCCGCCGGTTGAGATACATCCCCAGCTTGCGGCCCGCCGTCTGCAACCCGAGCCGAATCTCCTTCTGAATTTCTGGATAACTCGCGATCGCTTCCTTCGATTCGCTCGTAAACGGCACCCACACGCTCGCGATGTGCACCATCACGCTCACCGGCCCGCGCGGCAAACCGCCCCGCGATTGCTGCAACCCATAGCTTCGCCAATTGGTTTGCATCACCGTTTGCGTGATCGCGCACGCCGCCTGCTGGAACTGCAATGGCACCCGGTTGGCATACCGCAACACTTCCATCGTTTGCCCTTCGGCAACGTTTACGCTCTGCATTGCGTTCAGCAGCCGCTCGCGTTCCTTTGGCTTAAGCACTTTGGGCGTCTGCCGTGTGCCCAGGTCTGCCGCCTTCAAAATACGATCCGCCGCATCCGAACCCAGCCCGTTGAACGTGCTGATCAGAAACTGCCGCACCGTTCGGGCATCGGTTTCCTCTAGCAAATCGAGCAGCAAATCTTTGGTCACATTTTGCGTTGCTGCCGCGCCTCCGTACGCCAATCCCACTTCAATCACAAACGGATTGCCGCGATACACGGCTGGGGGCCTCGTGGCCGCCGAATAAAACTCCCCGGGCACCACCTGATGCAGGCCTTTAAGAATAAGATCCTCGCCAATCGGGCAAATGCAGTCCGTCGCCGGCGGTGGAATCTTCGTTCCCTGAATCGCGTGGTATAGCGCCTCCGCCTCCACTCGCCCCATTTTCTTCGCCCAACCACGCGGCGAAATCTTCGCCGCCTGGCAAATCCGCCGTGCGATCCCCGACGACACTCGCGAAAAATTGTTCGTCAAAAACTGCGTGATCGAAACGCCTTCCGCCTCGGTCAGCAACGCCGCTAATCGCCCCAACTCCACACCATACGGATGCGGCAATATCTCTTTCGGCTCCGGCGGAAGTTTACCTGCCGACCGTTGATAGAACACACTGTCCTTAGCCGGGTCCGTACTGTCCGGATCCCGATAATGTAGGGCAATATGCGGATTCGCAATCGCTGTCTGGCTCAGGTATTCGTCAACGCTCCCGCGCCCGCGAATAAACTTCGCCTCCAGTTCAATCGTCACGCGCGTCCCGTGTGGTTCATCCACCCACTCGATGCCATGCTTCTCGCGATACGCTTTCCCCTTCTCGCCCGGCGGAATATCTTCGCCTTCTCCTTTGCCGTTGAGGATCTTGGCTTCGTTGCGCTTCGTATCGATTTGAATTTCGAAGTAGTGCGCGGGCTTCTTGGCATCGATCTTCGAAACGATCTTCACCGGCTTGCCAGTCGTCTGCACGCCGTACATGCCGGCCGCGCTGATGCCGATGCCTTGCTGCCCACGGCTTTGCCGCAGTCGATGAAACTTCGACCCATACAACAGCTTCCCAAAGATGAGCGGGATCTGCTTCTTAACGATCCCCGGTCCGTTGTCTTGAATGCCGACCTTGTACCGATCGGGCCCGGTCGCCTCGATGTGAACCCAAATCTCCGGCAGAATCCCCGCCTCCTCGCACGCATCCAGCGAGTTGTCGACGGCCTCTTTCACCGTCGTTAGCAGCGCCTTCCGCGGATTATCGAATCCCAGCAAATGCCGGTTCTTCGCAAAGAACTCGCTGACGCTGATATCGCGCTGCTTGGCGGCCATCGATTGGGCCGTCGCCCGTCGCTTCGGCGTCGACCGCGTTTCCGCTTTGCCGTTCGCCTCGGCTTCAACATCCTCAGCGTCTTCTTCCTCCTCGAGTTCCTCGTCTTCCGCTTCTTCGCTGTCGCCGTTCGTGCTAGGTGCCGGCGCGCGACCGGGCCGACGCGTCGCCTTCTTCCCGCCCGCCGCTCCGTTGCTTTCCGCCGAGGTCCCCCGTTTAGTCGGTCTCTTCATTCGCTTAACTGCCAATCTACTCACCTTCGATGCTGCTCAAACGTTCTCAGTTCGTGTCCCTAGTCCCCAGCCCCCAATCCCCGGCCTCCGTTAATCTGTATCGATCGTGCCGATTATACCCGCCGAAAACCTGTCAACGAAGACACATTTTGACACATGCGGGCCCCCACAATACATGCATCGCGAATATCCGCTACACAAAGATTCACCCCTTCCTCCGGCACTGGCCGACACCATTCATAGACCTTGCCACTGGCGGCCTCGACCCAACTCGCCTGCCGCCCACAACTCAAATCTAGTGTCGCTGCCCGACCCGCCGGGCCGCAAACTTCTCGCCCGCCGAGAGGCTTACACTCGTCCCGTTGGAGGTAAATCCGATGCGGTTTACGTCATTCAGAATCTGCCTCGCCGTTCTGGCGCTGACCCTCGTTTCGTTTGCCGCCTCGAAGTCTTCAGCTCAATGGCTCGAGCAACCCGGCTGGGACGGTAAACGCCATATTAGCTACCAGCAGCAGAAGGACCTGTTCTACAACTACTATGCCCAGCCCGGCCCCTACAACGGCGCCGCCGCCGGCATGTACACATGCCCGCGCCCAGTGCCGCCGTTCGTCGGCCAAACTTGGGTCACTTACCAACCGTGGATGCCGCACGAGTTCATGTACAAGCATGCACGCTCCTACTACACCTATAACCCCGGCGCCGGCTGGCGACGCACTAACGTCCGCTACGGCACCTGCGGCCTGCGCCTCGAAGATTGCGTGATGGACCTAAGGTTCCCGATGTCGAACAACATCTGGGGCCTCCACAACGACTATTACTATCCCGGCCTCCGTTGGTAACAACGAGCGCCTCTCGCCGCACACTTCCCGCCACGTTCACCGCTCACTCACCCTACCGCTTGCGGTTTAGCTAAACCGGAGACACACCCTCATGCTACGCCGTCTCTCCCTACCGATTTTCGCCGCGATCATCGCCGGCGGCGGCCTCACTGCCACCGCCCCCACCGCATCAGGCCTCGATTGCTGGACCCCCACCATCTGCGACACCGGCTACATGCTGCCCGTTTATCGCGCCCGCAACTACAACTGGAACCGCAACTACGCCTACACCAACTACGGTGCCCCTACGGCGTTAGTTGTCCCGCCGACCGCTCAACTCCAGACCAATTGGGGCTGGGGCGTCGCCAGCTCGCGCATCTCGCGCATCGACCACCAGTACCAACGCAACTTCCCCGGCTACGCCCAATTCGGCGGCCCTTACCGCCCAACCCCCGTTTGGCCGAGTGACACCGTAGAGTTCGGCGTTTACCCCGTCCGCGCTCCCTGGTAAGCGCACCCGCTGCATTGCAAAAACTAAACGCTCGACAGCCCCCGGCTCGGCCGGGGGTTTTCTTTGCGCACTCCGCGTCCGTGCATTGGGTGCCACTGCTTGTTGCTTTGAATCCGCCGCGTCGGACTCGTCCAGCAGTGCTCTCCCTACCCGAAGGCTTGCACCCTAATCTTTCGCAAAACTTACCAACTGTGCTTTTAACGACGCAGCGTCTCCGTATCCACATACCCATACTGTCCCCCACTCTCACTCGCCAGTCGCATCAAAAAATTCCCTTCCATCGGCGTCGGCTCATCCCCAAACTCAATCACACAAATCGCCGCCCGCCAATTCAATCGCCCAATTTCCGCTAGCTCTTGCACCGACATCGGATCATCCGCATCCGTCAAAAAGAATATCACGTCGGGCTGACATTTCACCGCTTCCTCGAGCGCTACCATCCGATCCGTGCCGCCATCGGCCGTAATCCCGCCGACAAAATTCGCCGCCAGCTGCTTATTACGATCCGTCGCGAATTCGTTTCGGCTCCGGCCGCCATCTCCTTCAAACGACTGGGTCTTCGTATTGAAAAAGATAATGTGAAACTGCTGACCGTTGCCGAGCGACTGCATACTCTGCACCAGTTGCCGCTTCGCCGCCGACAGCGGCGCGCCTTCCATGCTCGCCGACCGATCGAACAAATACAGAAACTTCTTGCCATGCCCTTCGACGCCGAACACCGTCACCTTGGCTTCGCCCGTGCCGTTCGGTGAGCCACTTCGCACGCGTCCAGACGTCGCCGCGTGCGCGCTCGCCCTTTCCGTCGCACTTGCTTGTACGACTCCAGCCGCCGCCTCACTCTGCGCAGCATCATGGGCCGCAGAAGTAACCGGCGGCTCCGTGGCAGGAGGACTCAGCAATTCCGGCGCTTGGAGCGCCTCTAGCCTTCTCAGCTGCTCGCCATCCCCGTTGTCACCATTGCGCAGCTCCCCCTCATCGCCCGAATGATTGAGCACAATCCCCATCGAATGCGAGCCGCGGTCGCCCGCACCGCGCGGCCACGCCTGCATCGAGACACCCAGCCCGATGAGCGCAGCCAGATGCAGCCCGAAAGAAACTCCCCACGCCGAGAATAGAAATCGCCTCATCGGCGCTACGTGTCCTGCATTTCGCTCGAAAAAACCGCGCGATTCTAGCGCCCCCCCAAATCCCGGTCAACGCGAGCATTTCGCCCGCAATTTACGCTTCGCCCCGCACCTTTCCCCACTTATAATTCCATTCCCAACGCCAACTGAAGGCTTGCGCGGTTTAGCAAATCGCGAATGCAAGCACTCTTACAACGCTTACTACCACTTCCCCCGCCAATCCCTTGCCTCTCCAAATCATCCAATACCCCCACCCGACGCTTCGCCACCGCTCGAAGCCCCTCCGCCGCGTCGACGCCGACCTGCGCAAGCTCGTCGACGAAATGTTCGAACTCATGTACGAGCACGAAGGCGTCGGCCTCGCCGCCAACCAGGTCGACCTGCCGTACCGCCTTTTCGTCGCCAACCCCGAAGGCAGCCCCGACGCCGAAGACTCCGAAAGCGTCTTCATCAACCCCGTTCTCAGCGGCGGCCGCGGCCTCGCCGAAGACGAAGAAGGCTGCCTCAGCATCCCCGGCCTTCGCGCACCCGTCACCCGCAACATGTCGATCAAAATCCAAGCCTACGATCTCGACGGCAACGAAATCTCCGGCGAAGTCACCGACTTCATGGCCCGCATTGTCCAACACGAAACCGACCACCTCGACGGCACGCTCTTCATCGACCGCCTCGGCCCCGCCCAATCGCTCGACCTTCGCGACCAGCTGGAAGAGTTCGAATTCGCCTTCCAAAGCAAACTAGAAACGGGCGAACTCCCCAACGTCGACGTCATGGCGAAGCGCCTCCGCGAGCTGGAAAAACTGCGGACCTAATAGTTAGCCGATCCATCTTGGGTCGGAGGATATTGCAGAATGCAAAATGTGAATTGCAAAATGCAAATTCTCGAACGCTACTCCAGCGTTGTTGATTTTGCATTGCGCGTTTTGCATTTTGCATTTGCGATTCAAATTCTGCGGAGCGCCGCATGAAACTCATCGTGTTAGGCACCGGCCCCTTCGCAGTTCCCACACTCGAAGCCCTCGCCACCTCCCGCCACGAAATCGCCCTTGTCGTCTCGCGCCCCCCCACAGCCCGCACGCGCGAGGCGAGCCCGCTTCAGCGGGCGGGTGAACAACTCCACCTACCTCTCTGGACTCCCGACACAGTCAACGCCCCCGACCCCCAAACCCGCCTCGCCTCCCTTGCCGCCGATCTCCTAGTCGTCTGCGACTACGGCGAAATCCTAAAACCCGAAACCCTCGCCACCACGTGCCTCGGCGGAATCAACCTCCACGGCTCCCTCCTCCCCAAGTTTCGCGGCGCCGCCCCCGTCCAGTGGGCAATCCTCCGCGGCGAAACTGAAACCGGCAACAGCGTTATCCAAATGACACCCGGCCTAGACGCTGGCCCATGTCTCGCCCAACAACGCACCCCGATCGACCCCGATGAAGACGCTGCCCAACTCGAAGCTCGACTCGCGAAACTCGGCGCCGCAGTCGTCCTCCAAGTCATCGACGACCTGGAGAACAACCGCGCCAACCCCGTCCACCAAGACAAGTCACTCACATCCAAAGCCCCGCGTCTAAAAAAAGAACAAGGCGCAATTGACTGGTCCCGTGCTGCCCACGAAATCAAAAACCAAGTCCGCGCATTACGCCCCTGGCCCCGCGCCTACACCTTCCTCCACCGCCCCGGCGCCGCCCCATTGCGCCTAAACATCGACCGCGTAGCATTCCCCCCCACTGCTCCCATCTCCTCGTCGGCCTGGTCGCTTCAGCGACCGGGTGCCCCAGGCTCCATCGTGGAATCCGACCCCCGCCTCCTTATCACCACCGCCGATATTCCCCTCGAGGTCCTCGAACTCCAACCCGCCGGCAAGCGCTCCATGTCCGCCCAAGACTTCCTACGAGGCTATCATATCGAGACAGCCGACTATCTCGGCCCGGCATAGAAGTTTTGAAAGGGGAGGGTGAGGCTCCCGCCGAGCCGCATCAGCTAGCCGACACGCCGACGCCAACTGCCAAGCGCAGCGCAGGCGATCACCAGCATTCCCAACACACTCGGCTCCGGGACCAGCGCTTTATAAATCCCCTCAGCAATCTGATCTGCCAGTAGTGAATTGCCCACTGTCGTCGGGTGGATGCCGTCGTAAGTAAGGATGCCGTCCGTTAAATAGCCAAAGCGTGGTTGGGGCGTGTTGTTGTTCATCTCGTAGTCAATATACGCCGTCCGTA
>DATBAY010000167.1:0-1886 GCA_036271295.1 Lacipirellulaceae bacterium
CAGCAGCGCGTGGCGATCGCCCGAGCGCTGGCCATGCGGCCGGAGGTGATTCTATTCGACGAGCCGACCAGTGCGCTCGACCCACGAATGGCGGCGGAAGTCGAAGCCGTGATCGCCGATTTGGCCAGCAGCGGACAAACCATGATCGTGGTAACCCACACCTTGGACTTCGCGCGGCGCGCGGCAAGCACCGTGCATATTCTCGAACGAGGCCGCATCGTTGTGTCAGGACCAACGAACGATATTCTCAATCCACAGCCGTAGGGTGGGCATCGCCCACCAAACGTTAGATTTCGCGTTCGAACATACGTTTGGTGGGCGGTGCCCATCCCAGGGCCAGCGCGCACTCTGGGCAATTTAGGCTAGCGCGGCAAGCCGGCTTTCGTTACAACCGAACGCTTTCAGGAGTCCCGTTTGGCACTCGAAAGCGGAGCGATTGGCATGCAACTCGACACGGAAGATATTCTTCAGATCCTCGACCATTTTTCCACGCTCAAAGATCCGCGGAGTCATATCAATCGCAAACACTTGTTGGGTGAGTTGATGGTGATTTGCGTGGCCTCCGTGCTGGCGGGTTGCGAAGGCCCGATTGCGATTGGCCGCTGGGCCGCAATGAAAAAGACCTGGCTCAAAGAACATCTGGAGTTGCCCGGCGGCATTCCTTCGCACGATACGATTGGCCGGTTGCTGATGGTCATTCGACCGGACGCCTTTCAAGCCTGCTTCGCCAACTGGCTGACCGCGATCATCCAGGCTAGGGAAGCGACGCTTCCGCAAGTCGACGTTGCTTCGGCGACTCCCGCCGCTTGCGCCGCAACACCGCCGCGACACCTCGCCGTCGACGGCAAGACGCTGCGTCGCTCGCACGATCGCCGCCGCGGGCTGGGGCCATTGCATCTGGTCAGCGCTTGGGCGGTGGACTACGGCGTCTCGCTCGGGCAGTTGGCGACCGAGGAGAAAAGCAACGAAATCACGGCAATTCCCGAGCTGTTGCAGCAGGTCGCGTTGAAAGGAAGCGTCGTGACGATCGACGCGATGGGCTGCCAGAAGGAGATCGCGGCGACCATCGTCGATGGCGGCGGCGACTTCTGCTTGGCGCTCAAAGGCAATCAAGGCAATCTGCACGCGGCCGTCGTCGACTATGCGGAAGAGCAGATCCTGAACGAGTTCGCCGATTGCCAAGTCGAGATTCTGGAGCATGACGAAAAGAAAAAACACGGTCGCCAAGACCATTACACGTACTACCAGTTCATCGCGCCAGATCACTTGCCGGGCCGCGAGCAATGGAAGAAGCTGCGCACGATTGGCGTGGCCATCCGCCGCAGCCAGTGTGGCGACAACGAAACCGTCGATGTCCGTTTTTACATCAGCTCGCTGCTGCTCAGTGTGGCGTTGTTCGCAAAAATCGTGCGCGGCCATTGGACCATCGAAAACACGCTGCACTGGTGTCTCGATGTTACTTTCCGCGAAGACGACTGCCGAGTTCGCGAGCGAAACCTCACCAACAATCTCGCCTGGTTGAAACGCTTCGCAATCAGTCTGCTCAAACAAGTAAACGATAAACAAAGTGTCGCCATGCGCCGCCGATCCTGCGGCTGGAGCGATGAATACCTGACGCAAGTGCTTTTCGGCAAAAAGGCTTAGTGTGCGTTTGCCGTGGGACGTTGCCCGTTTGTTGTTGTGGGATGCCGCGGTGTTCCCAGCTCGCGGTGACGCGGCCGTCGGCGCCGCGCTCAAATGCTACCGGGTCAACCGATTTGGCCTCGCAGTCGCGGAGCAAATCGAGCGGAATAGAGAACTCAGCCGGCTCGAAGCGGTCGGCGACTCGGTATTCGACGGCAACGTCTTCGGACGCGACGCGCACGACCAGTTCATTGGCAGTCGCG
>DATBAY010000168.1:0-5247 GCA_036271295.1 Lacipirellulaceae bacterium
CTTCTACGACGAAGTCGTCCCGCTCACCGACCGCGAGCGCGACGAGTATCGCAAGCTCCCCGGCACTGAAGCCGAATTCATGCATTCCGTCAGCGTCACTGGCATGTTCGGCGAATCCGGTTACTCAGCCATCGAACGCCGCTGGGCGCGCCCCACGTTCGACATAAATGGACTCACCAGCGGCTACCAAGGCGAAGGCGCGAAAACGGTCCTCCCGGCCAAAGCCAGCGCCAAATTCAGCTTCCGCCTTGTCCCCAACCAAGACCCAACGAAGATCACCAACGGCCTTCGCAAGTTCTTGGAAGAGCGACTCCCGCCCGGCATCCAAATGGAACTCGTCGACCACCACGGCGCACCCGGCGTCATGGTCGCGCTCGAAAGTCCCTACATGACCGCCGCCGCCGCCGCGATCGAATCCGCCTTCGGCCGCGCCCCCGTGATGATCCGCGAAGGCGGCTCCATCCCCATCGTCAACACCTTCGCCGACGAGCTCGGTGCCGACGTCCTCCTCCTCGGCTGGGGCCAAAACGATGACAACACCCACAGCCCCAACGAAAAATTCTCCCTAGTCGACTACCACCGCGGCACCCTCGCCAGCGCCGCCCTGTGGGAACAGATCGCTAAGCTTTCGCCAACAGAGAAGACAAAGAAAAAATAACCACGGAGGCACGGAGGCACGGAGTACACGGAGAGTAAAGAACGATAATCGCATTTGATTTGTTTTCTCCGTGCTCTCGGTGCCTCCGTGGTTAATACCTGTATTTAAAAAGTAGGACCACGTTCTCATGTTGGATAAGCGCTTCATTCTGGAAAATGCTGAAATCGTTCAGCGCAATTGCGACAACCGCGGCGTAAAGGCTGACGTCTCTCGCTTCGTCGACCTCGAATCACAACGCCGAAAGCTCCAAGCTGAATCCGAGGAACTCTCGCGTTTAGCAAATGAAGTTAGCAAATCAATTGGCAAGGCGAAGGACGATGTTGAGCGTGACGCACGCAAAGATGAAGGCCGCCGTCTTCGCGAAATGAAGGAGAAAATTGCGGAACACATGGAACGCCTGGCCGCCGAGGCTTCGCTCATTCTCAACTCGATGCCCAACCTCACGCACGCCGATTCACCCATCGGCGGCGAGGACGCGAGCAAAGAACTTCGCCGCGGCAAGACCGACGTCCGCCCCTTCAGTTTCCCTGTCCAAGATCACGTCGCCCTCGCCGAGCAACACAACCTCATCGATTTCGAAGGCGGCGCCCGCGTCGCCGGCCACGGCTTCTACTTCCTCAAAAACGAAGCCGCGATGCTCGAGCTCGCGCTCCAACAATTCACGATGAGTTTTCTAGTCGGCGAAGGCTTCACGCCGATGATCACGCCTGACCTGGCCCGCGGCGATGTGTTAAAAGGCGTCGGCTTCATTCCTCGCGGCCCCGAAACTCAAATCTATAGCGTCGAAAACCAGGATCTCAATCTCGTCGCCACCGCCGAAATCACGCTCGGCGGCCTGTACGCCGGCCAAGTCATCGAAGCTGAAAAACTTCCTATCAAACTCTGCGGCGTAAGTCACTGTTTCCGGACCGAAGCCGGCGCCGCCGGTCGCGCCTCGCGCGGCCTCTACCGCGTCCACCAATTCACCAAAGTCGAAATGTTCGCGTTCACCACGCCCGAACAAAGCGACGACATGCACAACTACTTTCGCGACCTGGAGTGCGAAATCTTCGACGCCCTCGGCATACCCTACCGCGTGCTCGACATCGCCACCGGCGACCTCGGCGGTCCCGCCTACCGCAAGTTCGACCTCGAAGCATGGATGCCCGGCCGCGGCACCAGCGGCGAATTCGGGGAAGTTACGAGCACGTCGAACTGCACCGACTATCAATCCCGCCGCCTCGACATCCGCTACAAAACGAAAGGCGAAAAAGGCACCCAGCTCGTCCACACACTCAACGGCACCGCCGTCGCCATCAGCCGCGCGATCATCGCCATCCTCGAAAACTACCAACAACCGGATGGCTCAATCCTCATCCCCGAAGCACTCCGCAAATGGATGGGCAAAGACCGCATCGGCGCGGCGCGTTGATCCGGCCAGCGTGACCCAGTCTACTTTGGCCTGAATATTGGCACATCCTTTGCGATTCTTTGTCGTGCCTGATCGCACCAGCTCACTCTTCCAGTCGGAATCTGCATGAACATACTCGTCCTCGACATCGGCGGCACCAATGTGAAGCTTTGGAAGACTGGCGAGACTGACAAAGAGAAAATCCCGTCCAGCAAAAAACTGACGCCTGCTGAAATGGTCGCCGAAGTTACCAAGCTCACCGGCGATTGGAAATTCGACCGAGTCTCCATCGGTTACCCCGGCGATGTCCGCCACGGCCATCCCACCGCCGAACCATGGAACCTCGGCGACGGCTGGGTCGGCTTCGACTACGCCGACGCGTTCGGCGTCCCAACCCGCATCATGAACGACGCCTGCATGCAGGCCCTCGGTAGCTACGAAGGCGGCCGCATGCTCTACCTCGGTCTCGGCACAAGCATCGGCAGCGCATTCATCTACGACGGCACAATCATTCCGCTCGCCGTCGGCCATTTGAAACTCGGTCATGGCAAGTCGATCGAAGAGTGCGTCAACCGCGAAGCGCTCGACGCCGACAAAGACGGCAAATGGCACAAGTATGTGACCGAAGCCGCGACCGCGCTCAAGAGCGCCTTTTTCGCCGATTATGTCGTACTCGGTGGCGGCAACACGAAGAAGCTCGAAGAGCTGCCTGAAGGCTGTCGCCGCGGCGGAAACCAAAACGCCTATTTCGGCGGCCTCCGCATGTGGGAAGACGTTAAAACCTGAGTCCCGCCGCTCCGTTCTGATTCGCTTGGTCGCCGTTCAGTAAGCCGCTATAATCAAGTCTGCCCGCCCGAGCCATTTTTCAAGGCTCCTTCCCCGCCTTACCGGGCTCCCTTCAGCCCAACCCAAATGCCTGTGCAGCCTTCACCGCCAATTCGGTGGTTCGGCATCTTCGCAATGCTCGCGATCTGCGCGCTCGGCACTTCTTCATCGACTTCGCGCGCCGCCGACAACCCATCGCCAACTGGCGAACAGATCTATCGCGATCAATGCGCCCGCTGCCACGGCAAATCCGGCGAAGGCGTCGCCGACGGCTACCCCGACCCGCTCGCCGGCGACAAATCCGTGGTCGAGCTTACAAAGCTCATCCATGAAACGATGCCCGATGACGCCGACGAAAAGTGTACCGCCGACGACGCCGCAACAGTCGCCGACTTTATCTACAACGCTTTCTACTCGCCCGATGCCCGCACCCGCAACAAACCCGCCCGCATCGAACTCTCGCGCCTCACCGTGCGGCAACACCAAAACGCCGTCGCCGATTTAATCGCCAGTTTCCACCCACCCACAACCTGGGGCGCCGAGCGCGGCCTCCACGCCGCCTACTACAACTCGCGCCTCTTCAACCAGGAAAAACTCAAACTTGAACGCACCGACGCCGAAGTCAACTTCGACTGGGGCGATTCCAGCCCCGACCCCGACAAACTCGAACCGCACGAGTTTTCGGCAATTTGGCAAGGCTCCGTCCTAGCACCCGATACGGGCGACTACGAATTCGTTGTCCGCACGGAGCACGCAGTCCGCCTCTATGTGAACGACAACGCGAAACCGATGATCGATGCTTGGGTTCTCTCCGGCGACGAATCCGAACACCGCGGCGAACTCCATCTCCTCGGCGGCCGCGCATACCCAATCAAACTCGAATTCTCGCGTGGCAAACAGGGCGTCAGCGACAAGGAAAAGGATAAAGAGAAGAAAAAAGAATTTCGCCCCGATGCCAAAACCGCCGTCGCACTCGAGTGGAAGCGCCCCAACCACACGCTCGAAGTGATCGACGGCCGCAGCCTATCGCCCGCCGATTCACCTGTCGTATTCGTCGCGCAAACCCGCTTCCCCCCCGATGACCGCAGCACCGGCTACGAACGCGCCACCGCAATTTCGAAATCCTGGGACGAAGCTACCACGGAGTGCGCCCTCGAAACTGCCGCCTACGTCACCGATCATCTGCAGCAACTCTCGGGCACAACCGCCGATGCCGCCGCCAACGAACCCATCCTCCGCAAGTTCTGCGCACTATTCGACGAGCGCGCCTTCCGCCGTCCGCTCACCGACGAAGAACAGACGTTCTTCATCCAACATCAATTCGAATCCGCCCCCGACTTGCTAACCGGCGTCAAACGCTGCGTCCTCCTCGCGCTCAAGTCTCCCCAATTCCTCTACCGTGAAGTGGGCGAGAAATCAGACGACTCCTACGCCGTCGCGGCCCGCTTGTCCTTCGGCCTGTGGGATTCGCTGCCCGACGAAGAACTCACTAAAGCCGCCGCCCACCATGAACTCGCCACTCGCGAACAAGTCGCCGCACAGCTCAACCGTATGCTGCCCGAGCTACGCACCAAATCAAAACTCCGCGACTTCTTCCTCGGCTGGCTGAAAATTTCGCAACCGCGAGATCTCTCCAAAGATCCGCAGGCTTACCCCGACTTCACGCCCGATGCCGCCTCGGATCTCCGCACGTCGCTCGAGCTCTCGCTCGACGAACTGCTCGACAGCAAATCCGCCGACTACCGCCAACTCCTGCTCAGCGATTCGATCTGGCTTAACGGCCGCCTCGCCCGCATCTACGGCGTCGACCTGCCGGCAGATGCTCCCTTCCAAAAAGTCGACTTCGAACCCGACCACCGCGCCGGCGTTCTCTCTCACCCGTACCTGCTCGCGAGCTTTGCGTATTCCGGCGCAAGCTCGCCGATCCACCGCGGCGTATTCCTCTCGCGCAACATCCTTGGCCGCGTCCTCCGCCCACCCGCGATGGCCGTCGCCCCGCTTCCCGCCGAAGTCCACGCCAACCTCAGCACCCGCGAGCGTGTCGCCCTGCAAACGCAGCCCGAGGCCTGCCAGGGTTGCCATGGTATGATCAATCCGCTCGGCTTCACGATGGAAAACTTCGACGCCATCGGCCGATACCGCGAACGCGACAAGGACCATCCAATCGACGCCACCGGCAGCTACCTCACCGAAACCGGCGCCGTCGAAAAATTCAAAGGCATCAAAGATCTGGCCGAATTCGTCGCCACGAGCGACGAATCCCAAACCGCCTTCGTCAAACAACTCTTTCACCACACCGTCAAACAATCCATCTACGCCTACGGCCCCAACGAACTCCACCAACTCCAACAACATTTCGCCAACAACAACTTCA
>DATBAY010000169.1:0-9862 GCA_036271295.1 Lacipirellulaceae bacterium
TGTTGCGGTCGCACGCCCTGGGCCGTCCACTCGGCGGGATCGAAAGCGAATAGGGGCACTAAATTTTCCCGGTAGTCCAAATAGTATTCGAGCGCCTTAAGCGCCAGGAACGCCGTGCCCAGGGCTGCGGTTAGCAGCAAGTGGTACGTGATGGCGCGTCGTTCTCCGTGCCGCGCCGCGTGGACGGCGAGAACCATCGTCCAGCTACTGGTCAGCAATACGATCGTGTTGATGCCGCCGATCCAGAGATTGAGGTGGCGGCTCGCGAGTTCGAACGCGGCCGGGTACTCGATTCGGTACACGGTGTACGCGGTAAATGCGCCGCCGAAGATGAGCACTTCGGTCGCGAGGAACGCCCACATGCCGAAGAGCGTCGTCTCCTGCTGGTGTTCGAGGCTGTCGAAATGATGCCAGGTGGCGGGAGCGTGGTCACTCGCCATTCGTAAACTCCTCGGCGGTGGAATATTCGTAGGGCCCGCAGTCGACGATCGGCACCTCGTTAAAATTGTGCGTTGGCGGAGGCGAAGGAACCTGCCACTCGAGGCCAGTCGCTTCCCAGGGGTTCGAACCCGCCTCGGGTCCGTAACGCAAAGACCACAGCAGATACGTCAGTGGAAAAGCGTAGCCGAGCGCCAAGATCGATGCGCCAGCGCTGGAGAGCACGTTCAGCACTTGGAATTCGGGCGGGTAGGCATAATAGCGGCGCGGCATGCCGAGATAACCGAGCACGAACTGCGGCATAAACGTGAGGAGGAAGCCGGCAAAAATTAACAGCGCGGAGACGCGTCCCCAGCTTTCGGGATAGAGCTTGCCAGTGATTTTTGGCCACCAGTAGTGAAGGCCGCCCATGTAAGCCATCACCGTGCCACCGACCATGATGAAATGAAAGTGGGCGATGATGAAGTAGGTATCGTGCACGTGCACATCGAGTCCAAGCGCGGCGAGAAAGAGCCCGGTGAGGCCGCCGATCGTAAACAGACCGATGAAACCCAAGACATACAGCATTGGCGTGCGAAAACTGATCGACCCGCGATAGAGCGTGGCGGTCCAATTGAACACTTTGATCGCGGACGGAATCGCAACACAATAGCTCAGCAGCGAAAATACGAGCGCGGCGTAGACCGATTGCCCTGCTACGAACATGTGGTGCGCCCAAACTAGAAAGCCGACTACCGCGATTCCTAAAGTGGCGGCAACGATAAATTTGTATCCAAAAATTTGCTTGCGAGCGAAGCAAGTGATCACTTCGCTAACGATGCCCATGGCCGGCAGGACCATGATGTACACGGCGGGGTGAGAGTAGAACCAGAACAAGTGTTGGAATAGTACGGGATCACCGCCAAGCGCAGGGTCAAAAATGCCGATGCCGAAGATTCGCTCGACACCAAGGAGAAACAATGCGACCGTGAGCACGGGCGTAGCGAGTACCAGAATGAGGCTCGTGGCATAAAGCGACCACACGAAAAGCGGGAGGCGAAACCACGTCATGCCCGGCGCACGGAGGTAGTGCACAGTGACGATGAAATTCAAGCCGGTGAAGATCGACGAGAAGCCGGCGATCGCGATTGCGATCATGGCGGGGATGACATCGGTGTGGCTGGCTTTGCTGCTGAAGGGCGTGTAAAAGGTCCAGCCCGTATCGATGCCGCCGCTGAATATCACCCACAGGATCATGGCCGCGCCGACCATGTAGATGTACCAACTAGCAAGGTTTAAGCGCGGGAACGCGAGATCGCGCGCGCCGATCATGAGCGGCAGACAGAAATTGCCGAGGACAGCGGGAATCACCGGCACAAGGAAAAAGAACACCATGATGATACCGTGCGCGGTGAACGTTTTGTTGTATGTATCGGCGCCCATGAACGCGCCGTTGGGGGTGAGTAGATTAAGGCGGATCAGCGTGGCAGCCAGGCCGCCGATAATGAACATGCTGCTGACTGAGATCAGGTACAGCAGCGCGATCCGCTTATGGTCGGTGGTGAGCAGCCAGGAGCGTGCGCCGTAGGCAGCGTTGACGTAGTTCTCGCCGGCCGTTGCCGTTTGTCGCACGGAGGATTGCGGCCGAAAAGGGGCGATGATCGTGCTCATGGCGACTCGGTTTTCTCGGCGGCTTTGGCAGGCGGTGGCGGCGGCGGAACGGATTCCTCGTTGCGCTGCGGCGTTTGACCGGGCCCAAGCGATTTGATGTAGGCGATCAATTTAATGAGGTCCTCTTCGCTCACCTGGCCTTCGAAAGTGGGCATAATCGGCTCCCAGCCGAGCACCACTTTCGCCTGCGGATTAAGGATGGATTCGCGAATGTAATTATCATCAGCGAGCTTCGTCCCGCCGCCTCGCAAGGGGATTGTCGCGCCGTAGAGGCTTTCCAAGATGGGGGCGCGGGCCTTCGGGCCCGCGACGTGGCAGGTGATGCATTGCAATTGCAAAAACAACTTGCGACCTTCGAGGGCAAGTGAGCCCTCCGCCTTCAGATTGAGCCACTGCTGGTAATCGGCGGGATCCATTACATACAACTCGCCGCGCATGCCGGCATGATTTGTACCACAATACTGCGAGCAGAAAATGTGGTACGTGCCGACCAGCGTGGGCTTGAACCATTCGTAAACATAGCGTCCTGGAATCACATCGATTTTCGTGCGGAAGGCGGGGACGAAGAAATCGTGGATCACATCCTCGGACGTCAGCGTCAGCTTTACCGGCTGGCCCAACGGAACGTGAAGCTCGTTGATCTCGCGCTGGCCCTCGGCATGCTGAACTTTCCACATCCATTGCTTGCCGACGACATACACGTCTATCGCGCCGGCGGGTGGCTGAGACATCGACAGGTAGATTCGTGCGCCCCACCAGAACATGACCAGAAAAATCAAGAACGGTGTGATGGTCCAAAACAGCTCGAGCGAGAGAGCGCCTTCGATTCGCGGTGTGGCAACTGGCGGGGTCCGGCGGCGATAGCGAACCGAGAAGTACGCCAGCATGGTGAAGACGCCGAGCGCGGCCAGGCCGGTGACAATCGTCATGAAGAAAAACAGCGCATCGACCTGATAAGCCGCCTCGGCTGCTCGCGCAGGGAATATTTCAACGGGTGTACTCATCGTTATCCCGCGACTCCGGCGATTGATTTGGCTCGGCGCCAATCGCGGCGCCACGCGAGAGCAATGGGAACAGCGATCAGCAGCACGGTGATTCCGCCGGCAATGCGGACAAACGTCATGGTGGCGCCCGTATATTTTCCAGTTACCGGGTCGTAGTGGTAACACAGCAACAGCAAACGATCGACGGGCGATCCGATATTGCCCTGCGACGCTTCGACGAGCGCTAGCCGCACATCTCGCGACGGAAAATCAATTCCCAGAAAGTAGTGCGACAAACGGCCGCCCGAGGTCGCGACCATGATGCCACTGGCGTGCGCGTACTGATCGTGCACTTCATCGTAGACATATCGAAAGCCAACCGCCTGGGTGAGTTTTGCGATGGAGTCTTCGTCGCCGGTGAGAAAATGCCAGCCGGCGGCAGCGCCTTTGCGGCCGTAGGACGTCGCGTAAGTCTCCTTCTTGCGAGCGGCCAACTCCGATTTTTCGCGTGGATCGAAACTCACGGTCACGACACGGAATTGCTTTCCCATTTCGAAATCGATGGGCCGCACGCTATCAACCAAGCCGTTGAGCACCTGTGTGCAGAGCATGGGACAGCGATAGTACGCGAGTACCAGAATAACAGGTTGATCGGTGAAGTAGTCGCCGAGCTTAACCGGCGCACCGGTTTCATCGCGGAATTTCAGGTCGAGCGGTATCTGAGTATCGAGATGCTGATCGATGCCGACGTCGTGGAGGATATCCACCTTTTGTGCTGCCGCCGCGTGCGCGCTCAAGCCCAACGCAATAAGCATGGCGGCGAATGCTGCGCGAGTTCGAATGGTGGCGTTCATGGATAAATTACTTTTGCTCGGCAGCTGGAGAACTCGGCGCGCTGAGAGCAGCACTTTGCGGTGGTGCTGGCCGTGACGGTAGCCAATTGCGCTCGATTGCGATTTTCATGGCGCGATCGATCGGTACGCGAATCAGTCGTTTATCGCGGTCGATCCAGCCGTAAGTTTGCAAATGTTGGGCGGTCGCGGATGGTGCTGTGTTCGCTTCCGTGCCGCTCATCATTTCGACTCCTTCCAACTGAGGTGATGGCGGGAGAACGAGTCCTTCCCCGCTTAGCCGCGTCGCACTTCGTTCGCCAATTGGCTGCAGATAAGCGTAGAAAACCCAATGGCTGACGATGGCGGACAGGATGATCATCGCTGCGATCGAAGCGGCCGAGAGAATCGTGAGCGGCAAGTCGACCTCGGGCGATTCGTGCCCCGCGGCCGAATCGTCCATGTGCGGCGTGGTTGCGAGCGTGTGGTTCATGCGGCGACCTCCGGCAGGTATTCGGCGATGTACGGATCGGCGAAAGGAATCAGTGAGCTGCGTTGGAGCTGCCAAATGAAGCACCAGATCCACACCCCACCGATCGCGGCGACCGCGGCGAGGTCGAGCAACCAATAGAAGGACACCGGCCCTGCGAACGAGGCTTCGACCCACCAGTAGATATCCACGGCTCGCAGCGCGAGCACCAAGAGCGCGACTCCCCTGAGACGCCGAAAGCTCGTCTTTGTATCGCGAGAAAGCAGCAACAGAAACGGCACGGTGAATTGAAAGATGATGAGGACGATCGCGATCCATTGCCAACCGCCGCGAATGCGATAGAAATACCACGTCGTCTCTTCAGGAAGATTTTCGCTCCAAATAATTATGAACTGAGAGAACGACAAATATGCCCAGAACATGACGAATGCGAGCAGCAGGTTGCCGATATCGCGGCGTTGACTGGGCAACAGTGTTTTTGAGATGGGGGCGGCACCCGCAAGTAACAAAATGACAACGATCGCGAATGCCAATCCCGAAAGTATCTGCCCGACGGCGAACAGCGGCGGAAAAATGGTGGAGTACCACAGCGGTTGGAGCGACATGATCCAATCAATGGACGCGAACGTCACCGTCGCACCGTAAATCACCAGACCGGGGCCGCTAAGCAGACGGCAACGATCTGCGATCGCGGGCGATGGACCGGTGCGGTCTTGCTTTTGGGACCACGACTTGAGCAGCCAGGCCAGCGCGATCCATAACACGAAGTAAATTGCGGCCCTCACTTCAAACGCGTGCGGATTGAGGTACGGGGCCTTATGCTGGAGCGCCGGCGAGTCGGCCACAACGTCCGGCCGAGCCCACGGGAAGACGGCTGGCAGATCGATCGTCAAGATCAAGAAGAGCACGGCCATCAGCGCAATGTTTGCGGCGGCAGCTTCGAAAACTCTGCGGAGGAGCAACCCCCACGCGCCGCCGGTAAGGTATTGAATCATCAGAAGCGTCAGCGAGCCAAGCGAAATGCCTGCCCAGAAGGTCCACGCGACCAAAAAGCCGCGGAGGAAGTGTTCCCAGCTGAAGAGCGCACCAACGACGCAGGCAACGATGCCAAAAAGACTGACGACGAGCGCGCGGCGCTGCGCCGACGCCCAGCTGATTCCCGCGGTAGTTGCTGGAGCGCTGCTCATGGCGTGGCCTCCAGCGCGTGTTGGGCTTCGTCGCGAAGGGCGAGGGGAAGATCATCTAACGGGACGCTCTGGCTAAGCTGAAGCGTTCGAATATAAGCGGCGATGGCCCAGCGATCGCGCGGCGCCACTTGGGTTGAGTAGTCGGCCATTGCGCCGAAGCCGTTGGTTGGCACATCGAACAGGTAGCCAACGGGCACCTCGCGCAGCGGTATCTGAAGACCGCTGTGGGCGAACTGGCGGGAGTTATCGGTCAGGTAAGAGGGCGGTTTCGTGAAGCCGCGCTGGACGATTTTTCCATTACCGGTGCCGGAATTGTCGTGGCAAATCGCGCAGTAGATCGTGTAGCGTTCTCGACCGCGAGCGAGAATATCGCTTGTGATCGCGAATGGAAACTCCGTGACAAATTCATCGGGGCGGATACCTTGCGCTGCGGCCATGTTTACCGATGGTTCGGTTGAGCTCGCGACCGCTTTGCGGCCCGAAGTCATCGACCCATCATCTACTTCGTCGTCGTGAACGACGACACCCGCCACGAGCGGCCGTGCAGCGCGGCCATCGGCGAAGAATCGGCTGGGCTCGAGCGGACGATAGGCGGGCTGCTCCGCCATTTTTTGCGTGCAGCCGGGGAACATACCACAACATAAGGCTGCGCCGAGCGGCAAGACGAATCGCTTTGGGTGGCGAAGTGCGGCCGAGATGGTTTGGCGTTGCATCAAGGTTGCACCTCGTAAATCGCGTGAGGTTGCAACCCGGCCAGGAAGTTTCGTGTGCTGGATAAATCGAAGTGGGAATCGTCCGCTTGGATGCAGAAGAAAAACCGATTGCGGCTCGCCATCGCGAATTGCGGCACGTTGAATACGGGGTGATACGGCATCGGCAGGCCGTTTAGTGCGAACAAGCCGATGACGGCGGCAGTCGCGGCCGAGAGGATGGTCATTTCAAAGGTAACAGGGATGAACATCGGCCAACTGTTAAACGGCCGACCACCCACATTGATCGGATAGTTGACGGCGCTGCACCAATACTGCATGTAAAAGCCACCGATGCAACCAATCAGTCCGCCGATGAAAATGATGAGCGGCAAGCGGGTGCGATGAAAACCAATTGCTTCGGGCAGCCCTTCCACTGGGAACGGGGTGTACGCATCCACCATTCGATAACCGGCTTCACGGGCTGCCACGGCCGCCGCAACGATTTGCGCCGGCTGCTCGAATTCAGCCATGAGTCCGTAGATGGGAGAGGATTCGTTCATCGCAGCCGTTTATTCCCCTAGTGCGCGTGGGCCTCGGGGCCTTCTACTTCTTCCACAAGTTCGCGCATCTCGGACATCGAAATGGCGGGCAGCAATCGCAAGAACAGAAACAACAGGCAAAAGAATAAGCCAACACTTCCAAGGAGCGTGGCCCAATCCCAAAATGTGGGTGAATACATGCCCCATGACGAGGGCAAGAAATCGCGATGCAAACTTGTCACAACGATCACAAATCGTTCGAGCCACATTCCAATCAGCACAACCATCGCTACGCAGAACAACAGTGGCACATTGGTTCGCACTCGCTTCGACCACAGCGACTGTGGAATCACGATGTTGCACAGAATGAGGAGCCAATAGGTCCAGGCATAAGGCCCCAACATGCGATTGTATTGAACGTACTCTTCGTACGGATTGCCGCTGTACCACGACATGAACGCTTCGATGCCATAGCCGTACGCCACGATCATGCCCGTGGCCAGAGTCACTTTGGCCATATTGTGGAGGTGCTGGTCGGTAATAAAATCTTGCAGACCATAGAAATAGCGCAGCGGAATCGCGAGGACGAGCACCATCGCGAAGCCCGAGTAAATGGCGCCCGCCACGAAGTAAGGAGGAAAGATCGTGCTATGCCAGCCGGGCAAGTCGGCGATGCAGAAATCGAAGCTCACGACGGTGTGAACGGAGACGACGAGCGGCGTCGCCAGGCCCGCCATGATCAGATAGGCGACTTCATGCCTGCGCCAATGCCGCGCCGAGCCGCGCCACCCCATCGCCAGAACGCCATAAACGATTTGTCCCATCCGGCTCCGTGAGTTATCGCGGAGCGTGGCCATATCGGGGATCAATCCCACGTACCAGAACAACAGCGAAACGGTGAAGTACGTCGAAACGGCAAAGCAGTCCCACACGAGCGGGCTGCGAAACTGCGGCCAGACTTTCATCGTGTTCGGGTAAGGCAATAGCCAATAAAAAAACCACGGCCGGCCCATGTGCAACAAGGGGAACAGCCCCGCGCAAGCGACGGCGAACAGCGTCATCGCTTCGGCAAAACGATTGATCGACGTCCGCCACTCCTGATGAAGCAGCAGCAGAATTGCGGAAATGAGGGTGCCGGCGTGACCAATGCCGATCCACCACACGAAGTTCACGATCGCAAATCCCCAGGCGATCGGAATGTTGATGCCCCAGACTCCCACGCCGACCACGAGCAAGTACGTAATGGCGATCAGCAGCAGCATCACGAGTGCAAACGAAATCAGCAACCCGAACCACCAGCCGCGCGACGCGGGCCGAGTGAGCACGATCGCGCTGATCTTGTCCGTCACTGAAGCGAACGTATGCCCCGGCGCGAGCACGGCGGGCTCGAGCTCGGCCGCATCATTCGGCGAATGGGAAGGCGAGCCGGCCATCAATCAATAAGCTCCGGGTTGGGATTGCGGAGCGCTGCCAGATACGTTGTGCGTGGTCGAGTATTCAGTTCGGCCAGCAAGCCATAGTTCAGCGGTTCGGCTTTCATTTTTGAGACCCGGCTGTTGGGGTCGTTCATATCGCCGAATACGATGGCCTGCGACGGGCACGCGGCCTGGCAGGCGGTGACGACGTCACCATCGGCGAGCGGTTTTCCGGTGACTTCGGAATCGATTTGCGCTCCGCGAATTCGCTGGACGCAATACGTGCATTTCTCCATCACGCCGCGGCTGCGCACCGTGACGTTCGGATTGCGACCGAGCTTTAGACTTTCAGTATTGAAGTCGGCAAACTCCAAAAAGTTGAAACGGCGAACTTTGTAGGGGCAGTTATTCGAGCAATACCGCGTGCCGACGCACCGGTTGTAGACCATGTCGTTGAGACCATCGGCCGAGTGGACGGTGGCGCCGACTGGGCAGACCACTTCGCACGGCGCGTTCTCGCAGTGCATGCAAGGGACGGGCTGGAAATAGGTCGTCGGGTTTTCGATGGGGCCTTCGTAGTAGCGATCGATTCGCAGCCAATGCATTTCGCGACCGCGCGTGACTTCGGTTTTGCCAACGACCGGGATATTGTTTTCGGCCTGGCAAGCGACGACGCAGCCGTTGCAGCCGGTGCACGACGAGAGATCGATTGCCATGCCCCATTTGTTTTTTGGAGCGCTGTAATCGTATCCGGGATAAAGCGTGAGCGGTTGGAGCCGGGGATCGGTTTCGGCGCCCTCTTTCTTCGGAATGGATGCGGCCGGCACCAGTTCGCTTTGATATTCGCGATGCTCATCGTCGAGCGATTGCGCCAGAACGTGCGGATCTTTGGCGAAAGCGTCGTAAGTAAACGCGCGAACAGGGTCACGACCTTCCATTGAGTGATGAACCTGCGTGCAAGCGAGCGTATATGATTCATCGAGCTTGCGGATCTTGAGATCGGGCGCGAACCACGGCGTTTCCGCCGTTCGCAATTCGTACGCATTGAAGCCGGCGCCGTTTCCCGTTTGCCCCGCAGCGGTGCGGCCGTAGCCGAGATGCAATGTCACGGAATCGTCTGCCTGGCCAGGCACGATCCAGGCGGCCGCGCGCAGCGTACGGCCGCCACATTCAAGCTCGACCAGGTTGGTGATGCCCTGACCATGCTCGCCGCCGTTAATGCCGACCGACTGCGTAATGTGCAGCGCATCGGCGAGGCTCGGGCTAATCAGCGCGGCGTTATCCCAAGTTAACTTCGTGACGGGCTTCGGCAGTTCCTGCAGCCAACCGTTGTTGGCGAAACGGCCGTCGAAGATCGTTGGGTCGGGCCGGAAGGCCAATTCCAACGCCCCGGCGGCAATCGTCGGCGGCATTATGTTCGTGGCCCAATTCGTGTTGACGGTCGCGCCCGTGCGCGGCTGCGACGCGCTGCCGGCAATGAGGCCATCATGCAAGGCACGCTTCCAACCGGCGTCGAAATCTGCTGTGCCGCCAGCTTGCGGCCAATTGCGTTGCCAGTAGCTTCGCACCAGTTCATAGCCGGGCGTGCTGGCCGCGTCGAAGAGCGCCGAAATAACCTCGATCGCGCTGACACCATTG
>DATBAY010000170.1:0-3870 GCA_036271295.1 Lacipirellulaceae bacterium
AGTGATGGGGCGGCACGAGTACCCATCCGACATCAAGCGGCCAGGCATGTTGTATGGAAAAGTTTTGCGATCTCCTACGTACCGCGTGAAATTAGTGGACGTTAATCTTCTGCCTGCGAAGGCATTGAATGCTCTTGTTGTAGTGAGGGACGGCGATTTTGTGGGCATTGCTTGTCCGACTGCATTTGCTGCATCGAAGGCGATCGAAGCAGTGGCCCATACCGCGAAATGGTCGGATGTCGACATGCCCGACAGCGACAAGCTCTCCGAATACTTGCGATCTCATGCCGAGGGTGGAGCGCCTAAGAATCCATTCGCTGAAGCGGCGGCGCAGGCGGAGAAATCACTCCGGGCCACATACACGATCCCCTATGTGCAGCACGCGCCACTCGAACCACGCACGGCGGTCGCCGAGTGGACCGGCGGTAAGCTTACCGTATGGACGGCGACGCAGAATCCGTTCGGCGTCCGCGGCGAATTGGCACAGGCGTTTCATTTAAGTGATGACGCGGTGCATGTGATCGTGCCTGATTTCGGCAGCGCCTACGGCGGCAAACACACGGGTGAATGCGCCATCGAAGCCGCGCGGTTGGCGCAAGCGGCGAAAAAGCCGGTCATGTTGCGCTGGACGCGCGAGGAAGAATTTACGGCTGCGTATTTCCGACCGGCAGCGGTAATGGATCTCGAAGCGTCGCTCGACGATGGTGGTCGGATCGCAACGTGGTGGCATGTGAATATTAATGCGGGCGGCAATGCGGTGGAGTCGCCGTACAACATCGCCCAAAAGAAGTCGCAGTCGGTTGGGTCGAAGCCGCCCTTGCGACATGGCTCCTATCGGGCACTCGCGGCTACAGGCAACACGTTCGCCAGAGAATCGTTCATGGATGAGTTGGCCCACGCGGCGGGCGTGGATCCGCTCGAGTTTCGCTTGGCCCATTTGGAGGACGGGCGATTGCGCGCCGTGCTCGAGGACGCTGCCAAACGATTCAATTGGCGCAATCGGTCGCAAAAGAACGAACGCAATCGAGCGGTTGGGCTGGCGTGCAGCACCGAAAAAGGTTCGTTCGTCGCGTGCTGTGCTGAAGTTGAAATCGACAAGGAGTCCAAAGCGATTCGCGTCATTCACGTGTGCGAGTCGTTCGATTGCGGCCCGGTCATCAATCCGGAAAACCTTCGCAACCAGATCGAAGGGGCGATCACGATGGGACTCGGCCCTGCGCTGCGCGAACAAATCGAATTCTCGGACGGCGCGATTACCAATGGCAATTTTCGAAAGTATCGAGTGCCGCGATTTAAGGACACGCCGACCATCGATGTTCACGCAATGAATCGAACCGACGTCGAATCGGCTGGCGCCGGTGAGACGCCAATCATCGGAATTGCGCCGGCGATTGGTAACGCGGTGTTTGCCGCGACCGGCGTTCGGCTAAGAAGTTTGCCGTTGAAGTTGGCGTAAGTTTTGGCAGTCGCAGTTTACAGGTCCGAATGCTCCTTGCTGGGGCGGCGGCCTTCGATCGGCATTGAGTTAAATAGCCGAGATTGCCTGCGTGATTCGCCTGAATCGGTCGATGATGCGGTTTGGATTTTCGAACTGGCGACCATCCGCGTAGATCCAGCGAATCCAGTTGCAACCGGCGAGGATAGTTCCGCTCGTTGCTAATGCCCGGGCGGCGGCGATTTCGGCGGGTGAGAGTAGTCGAGATTCTTGGTAGGCGGCGAGGCCTTGAGACCAAATCTCTTGCGTAGTCGTCGGCGTAATCGAGCCCGCCCCCTGCTCTTCCCTAAAAGGGCGGGGAGTTAGTGAGGCGAGACTGCTGAGTAATCGGGAAATGTCGGTGGCGGGGGTGTCGATGTCGACAGCACCGAAGTCGACGACGCCCGTCACCTGGTTGCCGGTGAATAAAACGTGGTCGTGCCAAATGTCCTTGATGCACGGCTGAAGCGGTAGCGGGGCCGAATTGAGCGTCTCAAGCCGGGCGACGGCGCGATCGATTGCCGTGGGGAGACGACTAAGGAAATCGCGGGCAAGCGGCGCCAGGTCTGGCCAAGTCGAATCGGAAATTTCTCGCGAGAGCGCGTTGATCGTAATTGGTGAAAGTTCTTTAACGCGATTCAAATGTCGCTGCATGGCGTTGAAACCCCCGGCAGAGTCGGGGGCTGCCGACTGATCGAAATCCTCCACCGCAGCATGGAATTGGGCCAAGACACGCAGCGCGGCGCGGAGTTTGGCGACCGTCGGCTCACACTCGTAGTCGGCAACGCCGGGCATCCACGGCGACAGTTCCCATAGATACCCCGCATGTCGCACGAACGTTTCGCCAGCATGCGTCGTAACAGGTAATGGCAACACACGGCAGCCGTTGGCGGCCGCGTGCCTCAACACGGCGTGAATAAACCGCAAACGAGCGGGCGCGGGATGCTCAATCGGCCAGCGGCGAAGTGCGAAGATACCTCGCGGCGTGTTGATCCGCCAGAATTCGGCCCCGCTCATACCGCCGGCCGATCCCAGCGGCTCAATGTGGCTGGGCTGCCAATCTGACGGGTAAGTCGTCAAAACCCGGGCGAGATCGTTGATGGTTGGCGGCATGTTGGGCTCGTCGGCTCGATGGGCGTGGGTTTTTAGGCAAAATTTTGGGACTTTACCGATCGCGAAAAACGCGAAAAATGGGCTATATACTTTCGGGCCACTCTACACCTACTCAAAAAGCCTCAGCGGGAGTGCGCGCCGGCGGCGAACGCAACTCCCTGTGGCCAAGGTATTTAACATGCGATTGATGCACCGCTCTGTCCCCGGTTTGACCCTCTCTGCGCTCACGCTCGTGACTTTCGCGTCCAACGGACAGTCGCCGCTACGGGCGGCAGACCTGGACCAATTGCTACAGGCGGCAGCCGAAAGTACGCAACCTAAAGCAGACGCGGATAAGACAGATAAAGCCGATAAAGCGGCCGACGCCTCCGCCGCCAAGTCCAAGGAGGAATCGAACGGAGCGAAGAAGGACGACGAGTCAACTGCAAAACCTACCAAAAAACCCAGCAGTGAATCCGAACCGGAGAAGCCGAAGCCAAAGTATCCGCCGTACGCTGAGTTTTTGAAAGACACGCAAAAACTCGAAGGCCTGATCACGCTCCACCGCAAAGACGAAACGCTGTACGCCGAAATCGGGCCCCACCAGATGGACCGCGATCTGATCGTGCTGATCACGATCGCTCGCGGCATCGGCCAGGCACCGCTATTGGGCGGCTTCAGTTGGGGCTTTGGCGATGACGCCGTGTGGCAATTTCGCAAGGCGGGCGAGAACATTCAACTCGTGCGCCGCAATGTGCGGTTCACGGCCGACCATGGCAGCCCGACGGAAAAGGCGGTGAAGATCGCCTACACCGACAGCGTGCTCTTCAGCCTGCCGATTCGCACGACCAGCCCGAGCGGGGCTTACGTCGTCGATCTGACGCCGGTGTTCATGAGCGACTTGCCGCAGATTGATTTCGTACTGCCGGGCTTCTCGTTCTCGTCCAGCAAATCGAACTGGGCGAACGTCGACGTGCTGCCGAAGAACGTCGAGCTCGATGTGGCTGCCACATACGCTTCGAGCGGCATGGCGAATATCGACTCGGTGCCAGATACGCGCGGCATCACCGTCAATATCCATTACTCAATTAGCGAACTGCCGCAAACATCTTACAAGCCACGGCTCGCGGACGACCGCATCGGATACTTCGTAACGGCACTCAAAGATTATTCGAAGAAGGACGATCAGGACGACCGCTTCGTGCGGTACATCAACCGTTGGAATTTAGAAAAGGTCGAGCCCAGTGCCGAAATGTCCGAGCCGAAAGAGCGGATCATCTTCTGGCTTGAGAAGACGATTCCAT
>DATBAY010000171.1:0-5453 GCA_036271295.1 Lacipirellulaceae bacterium
CACGAACTTCAATGCTCAGAACATTGAGCTCAACATCATGCGGTTCCCGTGCTGTGACACCGGCAGCAGCTGCAACAGCGGCTGTGGCGGCGCCTACGACACCTGCGGTTGCAACTCGGGTTGCGCGAGCTGCCAGAGTGCTCCGAGCAGCTGCTTCACGATGTACGGTTCGTGCGGTGTGCGTTACTTCCGCACGGACGATGACCTCTCTCTCGATGATGAATCCGCCACCGTCACAGCCGTCGGTCCAAATACTTATGACAAGACGATGCCGACCGGCGTGTGGGACCTGTGCTACGACGTCAAAATCGACAACAACCTGATTGGTCCGCAATTTGGCTGGACGACCGACTACAACATCTGCTGCCGTTGGAACATCTTCATGAACAGCACGATGGGTATCTTCGGTAACCACATTGACCAAACGCAACGCTTGTGGAGCCCAGACGGTACCGTCCGCTTCCAGCAAACCCAGGGTTCGATTGATATCCACAACCATCGCGACGACGTCGCCTTCCTCGGCGAATTGCGTGCGGGTTGCTCGTACGATATCAACTGCCACTGGCGTGCCGTTGCGGCCTACCGCGCTGTAGCGATGACTGGTGTCGCGACCGCCTTCGGCCAGGTGCCGGACAACTTCACCAATGCGGATGAAGTGGGCCGTATCAATACCGACAACTCGCTCGTGATCCACGGTATCCAGACCGGTGTCGAGTGCCGGTATTAATAGAAGCTCTCAGCTAATAGCTGTTAGCTCTTAGCCAGACGATCTTTACCAACCAGGACCTCGGCCAGTCGGAATTTAATCCGCTGGCCGAGGTTTTTTGTTTTATTGGTGCGCGGTTTGCACTTTTGTCGTAGTCGGGGCGGTTTCATTCAGCACTACACAAGGAGCAAATTATGAGAGCACTCGTCTTTTTAACGCTGGGTATTTGTGGATTCGTTCTGCTCGGCCAATTGGTCGCACAACAACGTGCCACGCCGGACCCGCCGGGACCGTCGACGAAGCCGCCGGGTGTCGGGCAACAGTTGGGCGAGTCGGTCGACCATGGCCTGAACAAGCTCGGCGATAAATTGCGGAGCGGCTGGGCAGAAATCCGCCAATCGGTGGACGAGATGGGAGTCCAAGGCCGCGTCTACGGGCGACTGCACTGGGACAAAGCGATTGCTAACGCGTCGATCGATGTCAGCGTGCAGAATGACAATAATGTGACCTTATCTGGCAGCGTGCCGGATGAAGCTGCTCATACGACGGCTGTCAAACTGGCGCAAGATACGGTGGGAGTTGGACGAGTTGAGGATCATCTCACCGTGTCTGGCTCGGGCATTTCAACTTCGCCGCCGAAGAGCGATACCTTTCCACCGATTCCGAAGACGACGCCGCCGGCTGGTGTCCCTCGGCAATAACATTGAAGATGTCACGAGCGAGAGGCGGCTGAAACGTCGCCTCTCGCTTTTCTAGTCACTTGTTACGGCGATCGCCGCCCAGCGTTCGTTCAATTGCTTCGCGCACGCCAACCGGTTTGAGCTCAAATGCGATGCGAGCCTGGTTGTCGCGAACGATTGTTGAGTTCTTCAGTCCTTCGATGAGATGCCGGGCCGTCGTGAACTGGGTGGGAGTGACCAGCGCTAGCCACAGGCCTGAGAGATACGGTGTCAGCACCGGAACCGGAATCATGACGCGCGTAAGCCCGCGTTGCCGAGCGTATTCTCGGATGAGATCGCCGTACGTCACGACATCCGCTCCACCAACCTCAAAAACCTGTGTCTGGCGGAACGGTAACTCGCGTGCAGCGCGCAGGTACTCCACCATGTCATCAATCGCGATCGGTTGGGTCGGCGTGGCTAGCCAGCGAGGGCAAATCATCACGGGCAAGCGCTCCGTGAGAGACTTCACCAAATTAAACGACAGGCTGCCGTTCCCGATAATAATGGAGGCGCGAAATTCGATCACCTCAACGCCCGACTCGCGAAGAATCTGGCCGACTTCGTGCCGGCTTCGCAGATGAGGTGAGAGCTGCTGGTCGCTCTCGTCGCCGAGACCGCCGAGGTAGATAATTCTACGGACGCCAGCGTTTCGGGCGGCCGTGGCAAAGTTCTCCGCGGCAGTTCGATCTTCGCGTTCGAAGTCGCGCGAGCCGCCGAGCAAATGGACGAGATAGTAAGCTTGCTCGATCCCCGTGAGCGCATTTTCCAGGGACTGCAGATCCAAGACATCGCCAGCGACGACTTCGATGCGTGGATCAACCTTTGCACGCAATTCCTCCGGCTGGCGGGCGAGGCAACGCATCTGCGCAGGAAATCGCTCGAAGCGATTGAGAAGCTGACCTCCTACATACCCGGTTGCGCCCGTCAGTAAGATAGTAGGTTTTTCGCTCACGATATGCTTCGCCGCCGTGGAGTAACAAACTCGCCGCGCTTGGACGCAAACCGAATCACCGATAGGATCAGAACATTATTGGGACTACTTGCAGCGTTAAGCCAGGCTCTGGCTGTTTTACTACCTTTCTAGAACCGACGTTTTGACGATCTGTGTTCTCACTCCGCAAACCCTCGGTCGACGCCTTACGCCATATCCTCGCGTTCCAATCAACGCTCGAACTGACTTATGGCGCGGTGGGAGCGACCTTCGATCAAACTCCGATGCCCGCGGGCTACGCGGTGGACAACATTCGTGTCGAACTTGGTCGTCGCCGAACTGCATTTGATCGCGCCAAAGCGGGGCTGGCCAGTTGGCGGCAATTTGACTTAGGCTGGCTCCAGGCGTTTCCAGACGATACGCCGATCCGGATGAATGAATCGGTGCTCGTCGTGGCGCGAGCGGGCGGCGTGTGGTGGACGAACGCGGCGCGAATCGTTCACGTACTGGACGACGACTCGAACGCGAGCTCCAAATTCGGTTTCGCTTACGGAACGCTGCCGGGCCACGTCGAACGTGGTGAGGAGCGATTTTTGATCGAATGGGATCACGCGACGGACATCGTGTGGTTCGAAATTCTCGCGTTTTCGCGTCCGCAGCATTTTCTCGTGCGTTTGAACCGGCGGCGGGCACGCGCGATGCAGAAGCGATTTGCGGCCGAGTCGACTGCGGCTCTGCAACGTTACGTCGCCGGATCAGCGAGAGCTTCATGATTTGGTCTTCGCCTGCGCCGTGTCGCGCTTGGTCATCAATTCGATCAGGCTGAATAGTCGCTGGACCGTTGTGCTGGCGGTGTAAAACCCGACCATGCCCATGACGATCAGGCCGATCGTCAGACACTGAAATGCGGTTTGAGGCGCGACGCCGCCCTCGTCTTTGAAACCTTTGATCACCAAATAGGTGGCGGCGGCGAGCGGGATCAGTCCGGCGAGGAACTGTGCCACATTGAGCCAGAGCTTCATCGGCACTAACTCCACGCGCGCAGCGCTCGTGAAGTTGCGCAAGTCTTGCCACATGGCGGGGTAAAACACGCGCAAGATGACGAATAGTTCGCCGCAGGTGGAATAGGCGAGCGCAATCAGACCGCAAACACAATGGGCCAACATGAAATCGGCCAAGTGTGTTTTCGGGTCGGGAAGAATCGTGTGAACGATGGGTGGCAGGACCAAGCCGCCGATATACCAGCCGCAGGCCGTGATCATGGCGAACCAGATCGGCAGGCGGAGCACTTTTTGTCGCGCGATGGCAATCTGCTCGTCGCTGACCAGGCCGGTGCCTTGTAACGCCCGCCAGCTTTTCACAATTGGCCGCAGAACGATGACGATCAATGTAAGGATCGTAATGTACGTAATTGCGTTGTAGCCAATCGCAATATTCACATACAAATTGTGATATTCCGAGACTTCGGTGTGCACGACTTGCGTGAAGTTGTAGAGATAATTCACGACGCTGGCGATCACCTGCGGCAGCAAATGCAGGGCCAGCAGCCAAACAAACGGATGTCGTATGGCGCTCGTCGCGAATTTTGGCAGCGGCGGCATTTGGCGCTCGATGCTCCGCAGGCGGCGGCAGCCATCGAGTTGCTCGGCCAGCCGAGCTCCGGATTCGAAACGCTCCGCCGTCTCCGGCGCTAAGCAGCGGCTGATGGTGCGCTCGAGCATCTTGACGGAGCCAGGCGCGCCTTCGCGGCATTGCGGGCGGGGAGCGTTGCGCTGTTCTTCGAGGCTCCGCAGCGTTTGCGCAACGCCTTGCCGACGGTCGGGCATGCCGAACGCCATTCGGCCTTCGAGCATCTGATAGAGAACCAACCCGAGTGAATAGATGTCGGCGGGGGCCTTTACGGCGTCGACCGTCGTGGCGTCTTCGGGGTTAAACGCACGCAAATGCTCGGGGGCCATGTAGGCGAACGTGCCGCCGAAAATTTCCTCGTGCGGCTGATCGCTGCGATGCGAGGAAATATTAAAATCGGCGAGCAGCGGCCGGCCATACGCGTCGACGAGAATGTTCGCGGGCTTGATATCGCGATGCAGCACGCCGCTATGGTGGGCGAAATCGAGAGCCTCGGCCAATCGGCCGCCGAACCAGGCGACGGCCTCGACCGCGTCCATCTGCTCGAGTGCTTCGCGATCTTTGAAGGCGGAGGGGTCGAGCACGGGCGGGACGCGAGTGTTGCGATCGATAATCGCGAGCAAGTCGCGGCCGGTCCAGTTTGCAGCGGTCGTTTCGCCGTCTTTCGCTTTTCCTACTCTAGGATGCAGCGCTGCGATGAGTTTTTCGAGCCCGATGCCCGAGACCAGTTGCATACACAGCAAACGCTGATTGGTTTCGCGGTGGACCGACTCGGAAAACACCTGCACGATGTGGCGGTGTTCGAGCCGGGCCATGGTGCGACCTTCGCTGCCGCGGTTCGCGGAAACTTTGAGCGCGACTAATCGATCAAGCGAAAGTTGGCGGACGAGGTACACGTGGCCGAAAGCGCCCTGCCCCAGGGTTTGGACCACGACGAAATCGTCGATGCGGTCCCCCGGCGAAAGCGCGGGAGGCCGAGCGATGTCGGCCATGGGCGGAACGATGATCGGAGCGGGTTGGGCAGCGATTCGCGGCGGGTCGGACTTGTGGTAGCTCGGTGCGCCGCCGGTGACGCCATCGGCGAGCACGACACCCGAAATCGAGGGTTCCGTGGGCGACTCGCTGCGCTGCGTTTCTGCCGACGCGGGTTCCGGCCCATCCGGCGGCATTGGCTGGCTGCGAGGCGCTTCGTATTGGGAAGGCTGCGAGTCGGGCATGGAAGAGGCGTTCTGGTGTCCGTCGCGGTTCCTGAGCAAAGTCGTAAATTATCGCTTTTCGCCGCGAAAACATCAATGAATGAACGGCATTGCGTGTTTCTGTCGTGAATTTCTCATCGACTTGTGTAACAGAGGCGTAGTTGATCGTAAGAGATGGTGAAGCGGGAACGATTAGCCCGCGAAACCAAACGCTCAGTGACGCCTATGAAACACTCAATCGAACACTTAAACCTTCTTGCTTAACTCTT
>DATBAY010000172.1:0-5159 GCA_036271295.1 Lacipirellulaceae bacterium
AGGCGTAATGTAATAAGCGCCGCTCACAATCTCGCCGCTGTTCATATCTAGCGAACGCAAACCGACATCGAATCGTTCATCTTCCGGAGGAATCGTGCGGCGAAATCCGTTTCGGCCAATCCAACCAACGCCGAGCTTGGCCCGCTCGTCGTATCCAACAAAGTAAGCGTGGCCGAGCGACTTCGCGTCCCGGACAAAATACCAACTCGTTTGCGGATGCTGCACGTCGCTGAGGCCGACCACGCGATTCCGCCAGGAAATGGGAAAATCGAACACGGCGGGCGGTCGCAATCGTTTACCAAAATACGCAGCGGAAAGCCAATTACGACCCTTAACAAAAAACGGTTTGCCGTCCAGAGTGCGAAACGACCTTTCGTCGAGCTGCAATTGTTGAACACTCTGGCTATCAATAACCGGCGTACCGTTGTCGGCGACGTTAATACGCTCATAAATTGTGGGACGTGACTCGCGCAACTGCGTGATCAAGTACGCGCCCCAAAACCCGACTATTGCCCAAGTAACACCCGCGGCGATCGCTATCACAAACGTTGACGCAAGTTTTGACCAAATCAGCGAGCGTTGTTTCATCGGTCCAATTTCCATAATGGCGGATGGCAAAATGTTTATTAGTAGTCGCGAGAGTTCACATACAAAAAGATTGCCGCCAAATTGATTGCGACGAAAAGTATTGTGACAGCGACGGTCAACCAACCCCAAGGACTCGTCAGTGCGAGCGCCGCGACGACAAATCCGGCTGCAATCACCGGCCCGAGGCGGGAGCCATACCAACGGGCTGGTCGAATGCCGCTGAAGAATGCGCCGACGTAAACAATTGAAAGCGACGCCAAAAGTCGCCATGAAGGAAACGTCATCGACCACAAAAACGGCACACCGGAATGTCCCGGGGCGGCAGCCCAAGCGGCGTAGAAAAGAATCATCGCAACGCCGAAGCCAAGCACAATTGTAATTCCGATAATCACCTTGATCGCGAAGATCGTAACGCGGTCGACCGGACGATGAAGCAAAAAGTAGTAAGTCCCGGACCCCGTCTCCCAGGCAGATTGTTTAAGTCCCAAGGCGACCGCAAGGAGACCCACGACAACGCCCATGTAGAACAAGAACGTGTCGGAAACGAATGGAAAGTCATCGCTGCCGGTAACGCCAAATGGTAATAACGGTAATCCGGCCATACCGGTCACCATGATGACTGCTGCAAGAGCGGCGAGCGCGACGATTCCCGCCGACTCACGCAGCTCCTTGATCACGAGCGCTTTCCACATTTTCCAGCTCCGTTGCGAAAAGAGGCAGCGAGCGACGCGGCCCGCGCGTGTATTCGATGAACGCGTCTTCCAAATTCAATTCCAATACTTCAATCGACAGCGGCGCGAGTGCCTCGACGGCCTCGCGCTGCACGTCGTCGTAGCCGACCACCACCAATTCAAGGCTGCTTCGAACCTGTCGGCTGCTCACGAGCCGCGGGATCGAAACCGCATCCGGGACATTCCCGGCGAAATCGAGAACCAGCTTCCGGATTGATTCCCGGAACGTCTCGGTCCGACAATCCACCCGCAACACGCCATTCACCATGATGCCAATGCGGTCGGCCACGCGCTCCACATCTCCCAAAATGTGCGAGCTGAACAAGATCGTGCGGCCTTGCCGCTGAATGATCTGAATCAGCGACTCCAAAAAATCGCGCCGTACGACGGTATCCAGCCCGAGCGTGGGATCATCCAAAACTAGTAGCTCCGGGTCGGGCGCCACCGCCAACGCCAGCGACACCTGCGCCTGCTGTCCCTTCGACAGCCGACGGTACTTTTGTTTTCGCCGCAGCTCAAAGTGATCGAGAATCTGATCGAGCAGCGCATCGTTCCAACGCGGATAGAACGAGCGCGTGAATTTAACGGCTTCGTCAATCGACATCCAGCCGTACAGAGGATGGCCTTCCGCCAGATAGGCAATCCGCGCCCGTGTCGCACCCGAAAGCGTTTCCGCATCTTCGCCGAGCAGCATCGCGCGGCCGCTATCCGGCCGCACCATGCCCATCAGCATTTTGATCGTCGTCGACTTTCCGGCGCCGTTGCGGCCAAGCAGACCATAAACGCTGCCTTGCGGAATCCGCAAATCGAGCGAATCGACAACCCGCCGACCGCCGTAATGCTTCGTGAGCCGTTCGGTAATTATCGCGTCGGTCATATTCGTTTTCCCGATTGAACCCTGCGGCGCAAGCAACGAGCTTACGCGTCTTTAGAACCTGCACCTGTGAATTGGAACCCACGAATCCGCTTAGATAACGCCGCCAAGACTTCATCGGACGAGAAGCCCAAATGCACGGCGTCCGTCAAGAAAGCGTCAAGAATCTCAGAGAGTCGCTGCCGCCGCGCCGCCGCCGATAGCTCGGGCTGCGTCTCGGCAACGAACACGCCCAGACCTGGCCGCGTGTTGAGAACCCCCTCGCGCTCCAGCTCGCTGTAAACTCGCGCGATCGTGTTCGGATTTACGACTAGCTCGCGCGAGAGCACGCGAACCGAAGGAAGCCTGGCCCCGGCCTTCAACCGGCCGCGGGCCACCGCCTCACGAATCTGATCCATGAGCTGCCGATAGATCGGCGCACGTGTTGTAGGATCGACTTGAAATTCCATGACAGCCTCGATACCGTACTAAGTGTACTAGTACGGTGAGGTCCGTCAAGTTTGATGCTGCAAGAATTTCGGTGGGGTCAGATTGAATGTGGGGGTGGCTAGAGCAACGCCCCAGATGCTTCCATTCGGGCGTTGCCCCAATCACCCTAACCATTCCCAAAGAATTTTTCTCGAATTGAACCCTACCAGAGTATTAAGTAATCGTGCTGCTCCGCGAGACGAAATCCTATCGCGGAGCGAAAGGAATACTTTTGGGCTGCGCGGCTATCGCCGGCACTCCAAACCCGCGTGCCAACCTTGGAAGAGCAGGTCGTTATCCGCGCCCGGGTCGCCCAAATATGCCTGATCCGCCAGATGCAGATGGTTTATCCACAAAACCTCGTACCCGGCCCGCATTGCCCAGCACTTATTTAGCCGGCACACTGCAGTGAGCGACGCCTCTGCCTCATACGAGATTTCGGCATAGTCTCGCGAATCGTTGTTCTGGATGTTGGAAACATCCACGCGGGCATCATCCACTGCCACCGAGCGAGTGTTATCGGCGAATGTTTGCGTTGTGAATGTTCCCATCGTATTGCTGTATTTCGCCTGGTTGTAATAGATGCCGCCGTTGACAAATCCTTCGATTGCGAAGCGGTCGCTCAGGTTAAGCGTGTCATGCAGCAAACCAATTTGAAAACCAGATAAATTGTTCTGCATGCGATACTGGTTCACGCGGTCAGTTTCGAACGTGGGACCGATCGGATCGTTAACTACTATCGGTGTCGTGCCGTTTATCGGCGTGACGGATTCGGTTCGTGGCCCGGCCATCGGCGCTTGAGTATCTTGGTTCAGCGAATCATTGATGTCATCATCGACGCGAATGAATCGCACGCCACAAAAGAGCCGCCAATCCGAATTATCATTTTTGTAGAAATTGAGTTCCCCCGAATTGAAGTTTGATCGGTAGTGAAGGCTCCTTTGTTGAAATTCCTGCGGAAACGGCGCTGGCGGCTCCGTGTTTGGGCTCGGTGGAATCGTCAACGGCACGCTGTCGATGGTTGTCTTCGGAAAGACAATCGATGCGTTCCAATTATTGATGCCTTCATAAACGGCTTGTAAATCCCAACCTGTGCATCGCCCAACCTGGCTCATGGCCGAAACGCGGCCACCGGGTCCGTAACTGAAGTTCTCGAACCCGGGCGCGTCTACGGTTCCACCGCCAGCCAACGACGGTGGCAACGTGCTGCTCATGAACGCATTGTTGGCAATCATCTGCGTTTCGAGTGCGCCCAAGTCGGTCCGGTCGCGCGACATCACCATCCCATCCACCGTAATGTGCCACCGCGGTCCAATTCTCCAGTTGTCGCACAAACCAGGTCCCTCGCGATAAGGCGAACCCCCGCAGCCCCAGGCCCAGTCATTTGGGTGACCGCCGCCGTAGGCCTGAACATGAAGCGGGCCGTCGCTGCCCGCTCCTGGACCGCAACCCACGACCGGCGGCATTAGTTCCTCGGTCGGCGTATTGCCATCCAAGAATGGCGTCGTCGAAGTTTCCGCCCGCGGCTCGCCGGGTGCACGAGCAGGGGCCGGAGGATGCTTAGGGGCAGGCGCACCCTGTGTGGGCACTTGAACTTGTTGCGGTGGTATCGATGGCGTGTTTTGAAGCGCAAGTCGCAGTGGGTTCATCGTGGATTGATTCGAATCGACCGAGGCAGCGGCCGCCGTCGGCGCGTTGATCTCCGGCCCTTGCCACACAGCCGGCTCCAAAATAGTCGAACCGGCCGCCGGATTTGCAGCCCTCGCACCGGCAGGCGCCGAGCACTGGATCGCCGTTAGCACGATCGCACCGACCGCCATTGCTGCAGAGATATTGCGTCGCACGCCAACGTCCCCCCAAAACAGCCCGCTCAGCTACGCGCCAACCGGCGCTTCGCCTTGCGAGCCAACTCGGTACGTCCGTTTATTCCGGAAGTACCGCGCAGACCGGTTGTACGGCCCGTATGGGTTGAATCGGTTCTCGCAATCGCGCCACGCCACAACCGGCCGCGTGATTCGATTTCTTTGCGCAGAGTGCGCAGATTAACGGCCGCTATCACCAGAAAGGCGCTCAGGGTTCGCAGCCCGCAGCGCTAGCAAGAGGCATGAATAGGAGGGCTGAGACGCTAAACCAAGCCCTTAAGCAACCCTAAGCAAGCATCCACTTGCTCGTCCGATCCAACAGTAATGCGCAGCCCGTCGCCCCAGTTGGGATAGAGCATATACCGCACGAGAACGCCGGCCTGCTTCAATTCGCGATAAATCGGTTCCACTGGCGTGCTATCGAGCGTGCACCACACGAAGTTCGCGTTTGAATCAACAACGTTGAAACCCATCTCGCGCAGCTCACCCGTCATTCGCGCCCGCGTGGCCAAAATCGCGGTCCGCGTTTCTTTCAGCCAGGCCTGATCTTCAATTGCCGCCGTCGCGCCGGCGATCGAGATCGAATCGCAATTGTAAGAGTCTTTCACTTTGATCAGCTCGCGAATCACCTGCGGC
>DATBAY010000173.1:0-2153 GCA_036271295.1 Lacipirellulaceae bacterium
ATCGAGCGCAATCGCTACAGCAGCGGCAGAGGTATTGCCGTATCGATCGAGATTCACGAACATTTTGTCCCGCGAAATGCCGAGCCGATCGGCGATCGCCTCCATGATTCGTAGGTTTGCCTGATGCGGAATGACGCAGGCGATGTCTTCGATGGAAAGCCCCGCCAGGTCGAGTGCTTTTTTGGCCGCGTTCAACATCGCGATGACAGCCTGTTTGTATACTTCCTTGCCGGTCATGTGGATGGTGACCAGGTTCTTGTCTGCGTTTTCACGCGTGATCGGGCAACGCGATCCGCCGCCCGGCATGAACAAGATGTTGGTATACTGTCCGTCGCTTCCGATGTGGGTGCTGATTATGCCATGAGGACTGCCCCGATGGCGCAAAACAGCCGCGCCAGCGCCATCGCCAAAAAGCACGCACGTATTGCGATCGGACCAGTTAGTGATTGAGGTCAACTTGTCCGCGCCGATCACGAGAACGGTGTCGTATGTGTGCGACGTGATAAACTGCTGCGCGATTTCCAACCCGAAAATAAAACCGGCGCACGCTGCGGAAATGTCGAGGCAGGCGGCGTTCGTCGCTCCGATTTTTTTCTGAACGAAACAGGCTGTGGCCGGGAAAAGCATGTCGGGCGTGGCTGTCGCTACAAGGATGAGATCAATTTCTTTCGGCGAAATTTTCGCCTGCTCAATGGCGTTCAGCGCTGCTTTCGCCGCCATGTCGCTCGTATTTTCGTCCTTTGCAGCGATGCGGCGTTCCTTGATGCCGGTGCGAGTGGTGATCCACTCGTCGGTGGTATCTACCATGCGCGAGAGGTCCTCGTTAGTCAGAACCTTCTCAGGCACATAGCTCCCCGTGCCGACGATTGAAACTGTCCGCAGCGTTTTATGAGAGCGCGGGCTCGAGCGGGGCTGTCGTTTCATGATACCGGCGAATTTCCTCGACGATATGCGGGTTCACTTGCTGTTCAATGGACTCGGTGGCGACGCGTAGCGCGTTCTTGACCGCCAGCGGCGTGCTAGCACCGTGCGCGATGATACAAATGCCATTTACCCCGAGAAGCGGACTGCCGCCGTACTCTTCATAATTCGTCTTGTCCTTAATCGTTCCAATGGCATTCTTCGCGAGGAATGCGCCAACTTTTCGCATCCGTGTACGCATGAGCTCGTGCTTGAGCCATTGAAACATCGCCACCGCGATCGATTCGCACGTTTTCAAGATAACATTGCCCACGAATCCGTCGCACACGACAACTTCAACCGGATTTTCAAAGAGACGACGGCCTTCTATGTTGCCAACGAAGTTAAGCGAACTTGGTCTCAGCATCTTGAATACTTCCTTGGTCAGTTCGGTGCCCTTGACATCCTCGTCGCCGAGCGAGACCAAGCCAACGGTCGGATTCTTGTAATGCAGAACATGCCGTGAATAAACCGAGCCCATAAACGCATATTGAAGGAGGTGTTCTGGGCGCGCATCGATATTCGCGCCAGCATCGATCAAAACGAAGACATTCGTCTCGGTCGGAAGCACGGCCGCAATACCCGGCCGATCGATTCCTGGCAGTGTGCGAAGCTTAATCGTGCTCGCGGCAACGGCTGCGCCCGTGTGTCCGGCGCTCACTACTGCGTCCGCATCACCGCGCTTTATAAGATCGACAGCCCGGCTGATTGAGGAATCTTTCTTTCGCCGAACGGCGGTCCAGGCGCGATCGCTCATGTCAACCACCTGAGTGGAATGCACAATCTCGATGCGTGAATCGTTGCACTGATGTTTGCGCAACTCGTTTTCGATCTTGGCCGAGTCTCCGACCAGATAGAGCTTGTTGATCTGTTTGTAATCGCACAGCGCCATAACGGCGCCGGCAACGAGGTTAGGCGGGCCAAAGTCACCGCCCATCGCATCGAGGGCGATCTTCATCGGTGCGAAACTTTGCGAGGTAAAACGATTGATTGCAAAGCGAAATTTGTAGCCGCTTCGCTACGCGAAGCATGGCTGGAGCCTACGTCGCCCACAGGGCGACGGCTACATTTACTTGCCTTCCAACGTCAACACCTGGCGGCCGCGGTAATAGCCGCACGATGGGCAGGCGATGTGCGACGGCACGCTGCTCCCGCACTGTGGACATTTGTTGAGCTGCGAGGCGTGCCAGCGG
>DATBAY010000174.1:0-5211 GCA_036271295.1 Lacipirellulaceae bacterium
AACGCCCACGCGTAAGCCGGTTGCAGCGAATGAATGCTGAGCACGGCCAAACCAACTTTGTGCGTGAACGGATCGATCGACGGTCCGAGAAATGAGAGTGCGACGGCAGCCGCGAGCCCCAGGCCTTTGTTGCAGCGCACCGAGAACATCACGACGCAGAGCGTGAGCGCGATCAAATTTGCTTTGGGCATCGCGCCGAGCGTTATGCCGAGCGTTAAGCCCAGCGCCAGCTGCGACGGGGCAGTCCGCGCCACGAGCGAGCGCGCAAGGCCACGCACAAGTGCGATCACGTCGGAGAACATCCGGATTCCTTTCCGGGAGGGGCGGGAGTTGAGGCGAGAGACGATTGCCGCGATCCTTCGCGCGCAAAGGTCTACAGCGCTTATCGACGATCGCACTTGGGAAGCTTCAAACGACTGGGGCTAGCCGGCAAAGAGAACGCTGGCGCTGGCAGCAATGGCGGTGTTTAGGACTTGGGAAAGCCTGTTTTTGCCGCGTCTTTTTCGTTGCGGGTATTCAGCAAGCGAATGAGGATCTGCTTGGCGCGTGGATCATCCCGGTTCATGTCGTGCATGACCTTGAGCGATTGGGCCGCCGCCTCGAACTGCTTCTCATCGCCGGTTTCGTCGTACTGCTTTTCCTGCAGGAGCGCGAGCGCCATGCGGTAATCGTAATTGCGAGGCGCCTTTTCGCACGCTTTGTGGAAGGCCACATCCGCTTTTTCCCACTCGCCGAGTGTGTAGCGGAGCAGGCCGAGGTGGTAGAAGATGTCGGCGTTATCCGGCGCAAGCGTCGAGTCGCGATCCATCAAGTCGGCTTCTTCGCCGCGCAAGCGGGTGATTTCCTTTTCATCGCCGCCATGCTCTAGCATCAATGAGGCGAGCTCCGAGCGCGGTCCGGCCAGATACGGTTCGAGTTTGATCGCGGCCGTGAGGTGCGAGATCGCATCTTGAAGCTGTCCTTGATGCCGCGCAAGCGACGCGAGCGTCAAATGAGCACCGGCATGATCCAGCGACAAGCCCTCGCTTTCACGGAATTCAACCATCGCCTTTTCGAAGGCCTGTCGCTGACTGTCGGTCAGTTTATCCAAAGGCAGATGTGCCAGGCGAGCGGCGGCCATAATTCGCACGGAACGCAGCGGATCATTCAGCACGCTGGCGAGATCGGACACGAGAAGGTCGACGTTATCAGTCGGCAGGACACGTACTGCGGAGAGTCTTACCAGCGCATCAGGGTCTTTTAGCGCCGCCCGCCGAGCGGCAACACTCGCCGCCGAGGGGTAATTCACCAGCAAATCGATGGCAGTCGCCCGCACCACGGCCGGGGTCGTATTGCGAGAGATTAAGGCCAGCAGCAACGGTTCACCTTCGGCAGTTTCCGCGCGCCCCGCCTTAAAAGCCACGCCCCAATGAATAGCGTCGGTGGATTTTCGCTCACCGTACCATTTCTTCACCGCGTCGGCCGCCCACTGGAAGGTTTCATCCGCCCGCGTGTGGCAATTGTTGCAGGCGTTCGATGTTCCGAGCGCCACTGATAGATCGGGCCGCGGAATTCGGAAGCTATGGTCGCGCCGCTCGTCGATCACCATGTACATCCGGGTTGCCATGTGGCAATTAATGCACTGCGCGCCGGCAGTCCCGTCTTTGTGATGGTGATGGGCTTCGGTATCGAACTTCGCCGGGTCGTGGCACTGCGCGCACAGGCGGTTTCCTTCGAACTTCAGTTTCAGCGAGTGCGGATCGTGGCAATCGCTGCACTTCACGTGATTCGCGTGCATCTTGCTTTGTAAGAACGAATCGTACTCGTACACTTCGTCAAGAATCTGCCCATCTGCTTGATATAAGGTGTTGGCCAGCACGACCGGTTCGTAGTAATCGAAAAACGGCTTGCCCGAGCGGAAATTTTCGTGAATTTGATAACGCCGCGCGTGGCATTTGGCACACGTTTCGAGTTGCGTGCTCAACAACTTGTTTTTGAGGTTCGGTAAGCCGTAGCCGATCTTGCGATCCCAAAACGGCGATTTGCGCTTAGCCAACTCGACATGCACGCTCCCAGGCCCATGGCATTCCTCGCAGCTGACGTTTATCTCTTGCCACGAGGTGTGATACGTGTTTTTGTCTGGATCGTAGTTCTTGTGCAAGTTCGTCGAATGGCAGTCGGCGCACGTCGTATTCCAATTCTGGCCGATGCCGGTCCAGTGCAGGGGATCGCCCGGCAGGATACGCTCGTTCGTCACATCCGGCGGCGTGACATAGAACCATTTCTTGTTCTTAACGTCCCACGATTCGCGGAGAACCTGCACCCGGCCGTCCGGAAACTCCACCATGTACTGCTGCAGCGGGTGGATCCCGAACGTGTACTTGATTTGGAAGTCCTGATATTTCCCGTCCGGCCCTTCCGTGTTGACCATGAACTTGTCGCCCTTGCGGAAGAAGTGCGACTTGACGCCCTGGTACTCAAATGTGGTGTCGTTGAAGTCGGCCTCGACCGTTTTGTCCGTCGCATAGTCCATGGCCCGCTCGTGGTCGGAGCCCATCCACTTGTGGAACTCCGCCTGGTGGCACTGGGCACACGTATCACGGCCAACGTAGGTTGGATTGGCGGCCACCTCGGGCGGGACAGTTTGAAACCAATCCCAGGCCAGCACCGAAGTTCCCACGACCGCGCACACGGCGAGTGCGGAAATAATCGTCGAACGGGAGGCCAAGCGGGGCATGAATGGTGGGCAGGAAAAGAAAAGCGCGGTCAAGTCGAAGCCACAAATGAATTGTGCGCTCCGACCGCCGCGCTGTCCACTTGCTGTGGTGGGTGGTATTGGGTCAGTTTGAATTTGGGGTGCCCCAGGCACCCCGCACCAGTGAAGTAATTACGTTTTATCCGGCCTCTCGTGCTCTGCATCATCCGCTTCCGGCTTCGGCGCTTTCTCGCCGTACTTCGCCTCATACAGCGCGGCAAAGTCGGCCTCTTTTTCGGGATGGCAGATAAAGCATTGGGATTCCGGCCGGTTGTGCTTTTCGCACCAGTCGCCCTTGGCCTTAAAGTCCGCAACCAGCTTGGTATCGCACTGAGCACACACCTCTTCCGGCACGCCGTGCTCCTTGCACCACCAACCCTCATGCGTGTGACCGGCGACGGCGACTTTCGTCTCGGCTTCGCTTGGCTGGGCCGTTGTTTTCTCGCTCGATTTACTGCAAGCGACCATCGACGTGCACACGAGCGCGATGCCAGTAACTGTAATCAATCGGTGAACTCTCATGTTTACGCTCCTTCACTGAACCTTTCTTGAAACCACGACGACACGACCGTCACGACGATAAGACATGAATTTCGACAGGATTAACACGATTGACGGGATAATTGTTCAAACAATTGCAACAACTCACGCAGCCATTGTGTTAATCCAGTAAATCCTGTCAAAAAAAACTCTTTGTGGTGAACCATCAAATTCAATACGCTCCAACTTCAACCAACTGCGGTGTATCCACGAAGTCAATCTCCGGCGGATCGCTCTTCACCGGTGATTTGAAGAGCACGTAGAGTACGCGCAACACCAGTAGCGACATCACCATGGCTCCGATGACGCCGCCAATGACGACGGTTGCCAATGGCCGTTGCACTTCCGCACCCATGCCGGTGCTGAATGCCATGGGCAAAAAACCGAGGCTCGCCACCAGCGTCGTCATGAGCACGGGTCGTAGCCGCTTGGTCGCTGCCTCTGTAACTGCTTCGTCGAGCGGCATCCCTTTGCTGCGTAACTGCCGCACGTACGACACCAGGATCATGTCGTCGAGCACGGCGACGCCGGACAAAGCAATGAAGCCAATCGCCGCCGAAATTGAAAATGGCATATCGCGCAGCCACAGGGCAAAGATGCCGCCCACCCAACCGAATGGAACCCCGGTGAAGACTCGGAGTGCATCGATCAAATTCTGATAAGTCGCGTAGAGCAAGCCGAAGATTAGCACCGCAGCCAGCGGCACGACGAACATCAGCCGCGTGCGCGCCCGCTCGAGGTGCTCGAATTGGCCGCCGATCTCGTAGAAATACCGCCCGGGCGGCAGCTGCAGTTTATCTTTTAATCGCTGCTTTGCATCGGCCACAAAACTGCCGATGTCGCGGCCGCGGACATTTGCCGAGACAGCAATCCGCCTTTGCCCCCACTCGCGTTCGATCGTCGCGGGGCCTTCCGCCATTTTGATGTCCGCAAGGCGTGAGAGCGGCAACCTTTCGCCCTTCGCGGTCGGAATCAAAATCGCTCCGATCGCCGCCGCGCCATTGCGTTTGTCGTCTGGCAGCCGGACCACGAGCGGAAATCGCAACTGTCCTTCAATCACTTCTCCGACCGGCTTGCCGCCAATCGATTCGATGACGTCCGACAGGACTTTCGCCGGGACGCCATGACGGGCGAGCTCTTCCTGCTTGAACTTGATTTGCAGCACGGGTTGGCCTGTGACCTGATCGGCACTTACGTCCGCGGCCCCGGGAATGTCCTTCAGAATCCCTTCGATCTCGCCACCTTTCTTCACCAGCGTGTCGAGATCGTCGCCGTATAACTTCACGGCGATGTCGGTTCGCAGCCCGGAGGTCATTTCGTTGAGCCGCATTTCGATCGGCTGCAAGTACGCCAGCTTTTGCCCCGGCATATCGCGCAAATAATGCTGAATCTGCTCTGTCAGTTCCGCTTGCGATGCGGCCTTCTTCCATTGGCTGCGCGGCTTGAGCGACATGAAGATATCGGTCAATTCGATGCCCATGGGATCCGTGGCGATTTCGGCGCTGCCGATACGACTCCACACGTGGGCAATCTCATCGGGAAATTGCTCGTGCAGCCGCTGCTCCATGATCGTGTTGTATTTGATCGATTCGTCGAGCGGTGTGCCCGTCAGGCGTACGACGCTGACCGCAATCGCCCCCTCCGAAAGTCGCGGAATGAATTCCGACCCGAGATTTGGTGCAATCAGCCCAAACGCCACGAACATAACAAGTCCCGCGCATGTCATCACAAACATCTTGTGATGCATCGAGAATTGCAGCAGGGGAGTATTGATGCGATGTGCGAGCCGCATTAGCAGCGGTTCCCGCTCTTCAATCCGCCGCGGCAAGATCAAACTCGCGAGCACTGGCATCAGCGTGAGTGACAAAATCATCGACCCGATGAGGGCAAAGATGACCGTGAGCGCCATCGGCCGGAACATTTTGCCTTCCACGCCT
>DATBAY010000175.1:0-31316 GCA_036271295.1 Lacipirellulaceae bacterium
TTCGGATCTTGAAAACCTCGGTGTCGAGCGGGGAGAATCCGTCGGCGTTGCCCAAGCCACATACCATGGCGCAACGCTCCGCGAGAATTTGCCGGCCGGTCTCGAATTGTTTGCAGATTTGCTTCGTCGGCCACATCTGCCAACGGAACAGCTAGAGGCGGGGTGCAATACTTGCTTACAAGAATTACGCTCGATCGACGATGAGCCGAGTCACAAGCTCATGATCGAGTTGCGACGGCGCCAGTATCCAGATCCGTGGGGCCGATCCAGCCACGGCGAAGAAGACGATTTGCAGGCGGCGACCATTGACGATGTTCGCAAGTTTCACGAGCAGCACTACCGTCCCGGCAATACGATTCTGGCGGTCGCCGGCAATTTTGAGTGGCAGCAGCTGGTGAGCGACGTGGAGCGCATGTTTGGCGACTGGAAAGCCGCAGATGTCCCGGAGCCTGCCACCGGCAACGGGCGGCCGAAGGACCATTACATTCCCTTCGAATCGAATCAATCGCACGTGGGCGTTGCGTATCCCACGATTCCGTACAAGCACCCCGATTATTTTCGGGCTTGGGCCGCGGTCGGCGTGCTTTCGAGCGGTTCGAGCTCGCGGTTGTTTACCGAAGTGCGCGAAAAGCGCGGACTGTGCTACACAGTCTACGCTTCGTTGCACACGCAGCGCGATCGCGCGAGCGTGTTGTGTTATGCGGGCACGACGGCGGAGCGAGCACAGGAAACTTTGGATGTTACGATCAGCGAGCTTGTGCGATTGGGGAAAGGGATCGAGCAAAGTGAATTGAATCGCCTTAAAGCGCGCATCAAGAGTTCGCTGATCATGCAGCAGGAGTCGACCTCGGCCCGCAGCGGCGCCTTGGGTCGAGACTGGTATCACTTGGGACGTGCGCGATCGCTCGATGAAGTCGGTCGATTGGTCGACGCGCTCTCGGCGGATGCGATCAATTCGTTTTTGGAAGCGAATCCGCCGCGCGAGCTACTCGTCGTTACTTTGGGACCCGAACCGTTGGAGTTGCCGGATGGAGTTTCGTAAGCATCAACTTGAAAACGGTCTGGAAATCGTTGCCGAGACGAACGACGAAGCCCATTCGATGAGCGTGGCATTTCTGGTGCGCACCGGCTCGCGCGACGAGGCGGACGAGGAGGCGGGCGTCAGTCATTTCTTGGAACACATGTGCTTCAAGGGTACGCCGCGACGCAGTGCGGATGATGTGAACCGCGAGTTCGACGAAATTGGCGCTCACTACAACGCGTTTACCAGCGAAGAATGCACGGCGTATTACGCATCGGTGCTGCCCGAGTATCAGGAAGCGAGTGTCGATATTCTCTCCGACATTTTGCGACCGAGCCTGCGCCCAGATGACTTTGAGATGGAAAAGAAAGTCATTCTAGAAGAGATTCAGATGTATCTCGACCAGCCTCCGTTCGGCATGGACGATCGCATCAAGCAGCTCCACATGGGTCAGCACCCGCTGGCGAAAAGTGTGCTGGGCACGAGCGATAGCGTGGGCGCGCTCACGCCGAACCGCATGCGGGAGTATTTCGCTTCGCGATATGCATCGGACAACGTGTTTGTGGCAGCGGCGGGAAAGGTAGATTTCGATGCGCTCGTCGAGCAAGTTGCGAAGCGCTGCGGCGATTGGAAACCGCAGGGCGCGAAACGCAGCGTGCCGCGGGCATCGTCGACACCGAAATTCGAAGTGGTGCACCGGCCGACGGTGACACAGGAATATGTCTTGCAGTTAGCGGATGCGCCCGCATCCGAAGACGACGATCGCTTCGCTGCGAAGTTATTGGCGACAATCGTCGGCGATGATTCGGGCAGCCGGTTGTATTGGGAATTAGTTGATCCGGGCCTCGCCGAGACGGCCAGCTTGGGACACTACGAATACCTCGGCGCGGGTATGTTCTATTCTTGGCTGGCCTGCGAGCCGGAATCCGTGGAGGAGAACCTCCAACGGCTGAAAAAGATCCTGGTCGAAGTCGAACGCAATGGGGTAACTGAAGACGAGCTGCGCCAAGCGAAGAATAAAGTGAAGGCGCGCGTGGTGCTCAGCAGCGAACGACCGCAAAGCCGCCTCTTCAATGTCGGCGGAAACTGGTTGCAGCGGCGCGAATATCGGACTGTCGCTGATGATTTGAAATCACTGGGCACTGTGACAGTCGCGGAAATCGCACAGGTCATGAAGAAGTTTCCGATGACGGCTGCATCGACGATTGCGGTGGGACCACAAGAAAAAGTGCGGGAGCCAACGTAGAAAGTGCAAGCTGGTGTTTGCCGGAACGTGTTATACGCTTCGTCGGTGATATCAACTTCCGGCACTGCTGGGCAAGCCAGCAGTGGCGCCCGATATCGGGCAGAGCATGAAAAGCTATGCCGCAAGCAATGAGTATCGTGGATCGGCAGCTTGGCGTTATTCTTGTTGACCATGGGTCGCGGCGCGAAGAAAGCAACGTATTGCTGCTGGATGTAGTCCGCGATTTCGCGGCCAACAGCGGGTACTCCATCGTCGAGCCCGCTCACATGGAGTTGGCCGAGCCTTCAATCGCCACAGCGTTTGCGCGGTGCGTGGAGCGCGGGGCGAAGACGGTGGTCGTGTTTCCATATTTCCTACTGCCGGGGCGGCATTGGAATGAGGATATTCCGCGGCTCACTGCCGCGGCGGCGGCGAAGCATCCGGGCGTCCGCTATCTGGTTACGGCGCCGTTTGGAATGCATCCACTGATGGCAGTGGTGATGCAGCAGCGAATCGCACATTGCCTTTCGCACACCGAAGGCGGTACCGATGCTTGCGAGTTGTGTGCTGGCACTGATCGCTGCGAGTTGCGCGGTGGTTCGGATTGAGTCGCGCGCTCCCGGCGGACGATAGAAACTAAAGCAGACCGGCTTCGCGACGCATCCCGTTACCCACTTCTCGTCGCGCCGTGCTCATCTTAGTCTGCCAAGGGGGAATCGATGAAACGCATTTCGAGTGCGACTGCGCTCATGTTTTCGACCGCCGTCGTGGCCACGCTCGTTCAACGCGCCCATGCAGGGACGCCAATCGTGCCAGGCACCGGCGAGTTTTTGAAGGACTGCTGCGACGACTTCGAGGATCCGAATTGGAGTTATCGCTACAACTTCCCCAAGAGCAGCTACGAGCAGGACGAAGAACAGCGCGCCCCCGGCGGCCGGTCGAACAATGGTCTATGGCACGAAGGCGGAAAGCGCGGAACGCCGGACGTTGTTCGCCGCGTGTCGACGCCTCCGGGCGGTATCGAGGGGAGCACGAGCTCGCTGATGTTCGCGACGTGCCACTCCGGCATTCCCGGCACGTATAGCAATCAGCAGCAGCAAGATGACCTGTTAATGCTGTTTAATCGCCGGCTGGGCCGCACGATTCCGATGAATTGGCAACCCAGCGCGACCGTGCGCGTCTACCTACCGGAATGGGACAAGTGGGAACAGCGCACCGGCGCGTCGTTCGGCATGCGGTGCGACTGCCAGGGCCGGAACCCCGACGGCAGCATGGAAGAATACTGGCCGGGCATGTTTCTACTTTATTACCGAGGTACCACTAAGTCGGAACCCCATGCGCAAATTACGTGCCGCGGCGACCGGACTGGTCACGACGTCCGGAGCGTCGATATCAAAGAGCCAGGTTGGTGGACGATGGGCATGTCGTTCAGCGCCGATGGCCAAATCCACTACTACGCTCACAAGGGCGTGGCGGACCTGACGAAAGACGACTACTTAATGTCCAGCTTCCCGTACAACGAGAAGTGCGTGACATTCGACAACTTCTTCTTCAACGTGGCGAACTGGGATGATGGCCACACCTGGTCGACGCCCTGGGTAATCGACGACCCGAAGATCTATGCCATTCCGCCGGAAGGGCAAACGATCGCGAATCTGTATCGCGTAAATAAGCAGCAGCAACAACAAATGCAGAAGCAGCAACAGATGCAAATGTCGAAGAATCGCGGCATGCAGCAGCCGGAATCGGTGGATCACTCAGCATCGGCTTCGCGCGAGCAGATGGCACGCTAAAATGCGGCGATGGCCGCGGACCGCTGGGAATTTTGGATCGACATCGGCGGCACGTTCACCGATTGTCTCGCCAAAGCCCCCAACGGCGAGATTCGACAACATAAACTGTTGAGCTCAGGCGTGACGAAGGGCCACGTTGGTAGTGGATCTTCGTCACGCTTTATTTTTGATCCGGCGCGAGCCAGCGATCCAGCACACTTTTGGAATGGCTGGAACCTGGTCGTGCTGGACGACCGCAGCGATGCGATCGATCAAGGCGTCGTGACCGCATTCGATGCCGCATCGCACTCTTTGCAAGTCGACGGCATTTCGCGTGCGCCCCTCGACGGGGCCGCGTATGAATTGCGCAGCGAATTGGATGCTGCAGTCGTGGCAATTCGATACTTGCTCGGTCTGCCCTCAGGCGTACCCGCTCCGCCCGTGAATCTGCGACTGGGAACGACGCGTGGCACCAACGCATTGCTCACACGTACGGGCGCTCGCACCGCGTTCATAACCACTCGCGGCTTCGGCGACACACTGGAGATCGGCTACCAAACGCGGCCGCGATTGTTTGATTTGACAATTCGCAAGCCGTCCGTTCTGGCGTGCGCCGTGGTCGAAATCGACGAGCGAGTCACGCACGACGGCCGCGTGCTGATTGCCCCTCGCGAGTCGAAAGTGCGAAAGCAACTTTCTGCGCTTTTCAAGGCAGACATCGAATCGCTCGCCATCTGCTTGCTGCATGCGGATCGTCACCCCGAACATGAGCAACTTGTTGAGCAGATTGCCCGAGAAGTCGGCTTCCGCGAAATCAGCGTGTCGCACGTCGTAGCCCCGTTGCCGAAGTTCGTCGCGCGGGCCGATACGACGGTCGTTGACGCCTATCTCAATCCGGTCCTGCGCGAGTACTTCTCGAAGCTCGCGGCCCAACTACCGGGAAGCAACGTGCGACTTCTGACTTCGGCCGGCGGTCTCGTCGCCCCACACCATTTTCGCGGCAAGGACAGCATTCTCTCCGGTCCCGCGGGCGGGGTCGTTGGCTTTTCTCGCGTCGCACAGGCGGCAGGATTTGAGCGTGCCATCGGATTTGACATGGGCGGCACAAGTACCGATGTATCTCGCTTCGATGGTCGGTACGAACTCGAGTACGAAACTCAAAAAGCGGGCATACGTTTAGTGGCGCCCACGATGGCGATTGAGACCGTCGCGGCGGGTGGAGGATCTATTTGTCGTTTCGACGGAGCGAAGTTAGGCGTGGGGCCCGAAAGCGCAGGCGCCGACCCCGGCCCCGCATGTTATGGACGCGGCGGGCCGCTCACCGTCACGGATGTAAACCTGTATTTGGGTCGGATCGTGGCTGAGCGATTTCCGATCCCACTCAATCGAAAGGCCGCCGAGGAAAGGTTGCAGGAGCTTTCCCAGCAAGTCCCGGTCAACGAAGCGGACCCTTTGGTTCCGAAGTATACCCCCGACGAGCTTGCGGAAGGTCTGCTGCGAATCGCGAACGCGAATATGGCATCAGCAATTCGCAGCGTGACTATCGCGAAAGGTGCGGATCCGGCCGCTTACGTACTGGTGGCGTTTGGCGGCGCAGCGGGACAGCACGCTTGCGCTGTGGCACGCGAGTTAGGAATCAAACAAGTTCTGATCCACCCGCAAGCAGGTCTATTAAGTGCACTCGGGATCGGACTCGCCGATGTAACGCGGCATCGTTCGTGCGGCATCGAGCGGCCACTCAGCGACGCATCCATTATCTTCGCAAAGAGCCGGCTCGACGAATTAGAGCGGGAGGCGATCGTTGAAGTTTGCAACGAAGGTGTCGAAAGATTCTCAAGCCGGCAGTCCCTCGATTTAAGCTATTCGGGGCAGGACGAATATCTAACGATTGATTGGCCCGCGGATGGAGACTTTCATACAGCGTTTGCGTCTGCCCATCGGCGGCGATACGGCTACGTCCATGAAAGGCGGCCTCTGACGATTGTCGCCGCACGTGTGGAAGTCGTCGGTGGAACGGCCAAAAGCGTGGGGCGAAGCGATCGCTTGTCCGCACAAACGCCTGCCGCCAGTTCGAGTTCAATTGGCGCCTGCCTTGATGGCCGCCGACGCGATGTGCCCGTTTACGATCGCGGTGCGCTAACAGCGGGCACAAACCTTTGCGGTCCCGCCATTGTCATCGAAGATTATTCGACGATCGTGATAGAAACCGGCTGGGAAGCGGGAGTGATGTCCGGCGGTGAGATTCTACTGAGCGACAGTGCCCGCGCTGCCCAAGAGAATTCGCCAATCCGCAATCCGCAATCCGAATTTCACATTTTCCCCGACCCGGTGCTGCTCGAAATCTTCAACAACCATCTGAGCGGCATCGCCGAGCAAATGGGAATAACGCTGCGAAATACGGCCAGCAGCGTGAACGTAAAAGAACGCCTGGATTTCAGCTGCGCAGTTTTTACGGCCGACGGCAGGCTAGTGGCGAACGCGCCGCATGTGCCCGTGCATTTGGGTGCGATGGAGGAAACCGTGCGGGCAATTATTGCCGCGAACGCCAACTTGGCGCGCGGCGACGTGATCGCCACGAACGACCCGTACGGGGGCGGATCTCACCTGCCGGACGTGACAGTGATTACGCCGATGCATGATCCGACCACGGGCGAGCTGCGTTTTTTCATGGCGAATCGCGCCCATCACGCCGAAATTGGTGGCATCACGCCAGGCTCGATGCCGCCGCGTTCGACCAACCTCGCGCAAGAAGGCGTTTTACTTACGAATTTCAAGATCGTGGCGGCGGGCGAATCTCGATTCGACGCTTTGCGCGAGTTGCTGAGTTCCGCCCCCTACCCTTCGCGCGACCCAGCTACCAACCTTGCCGACATCGCCGCTCAAATTGCCGCCAACAAGCAGGGCGCCGCCGATTTAACAACTTTGGTCGACCAGTATTCGTGGCCAATGGTCGAACGGTACATGGATTTTGTCCAGCAAGCTGCGGAGCGAAAAGTCCGCCAAGCATTGGCAAAGCTGCCGGTCGGTAAACAATCTTTCACCGACTACTTGCTGACGGTGGACGGGACTAGCTTGCCGATTTGCGTTCAGGTCATCATCCATCCCGGGGGATCAAAGTACGCGGCGACAATCGATTTCACGGGAACCGCGCCGCCGATCACCGGGAATCTGAATGCAAATCGAGCGATCGTGACCGCCGCTGTATTGTATGTGCTGCGCGTCCTGATCGATGAAGACATTCCCTTGAATCATGGGGCGCTGAAAGCTGTCGAAATTGTGCTGCCGACTTGCTTGCTCAATCCGAAGCGAGGGAGCACGCCGGAAACGACTCCGGGCATTGCGGCCGGCAACGTGGAGACTTCGCAGCGCGTGGTCGACGTCCTACTTGGCGCGTTAGGCGTCGCCGGAGCTAGCCAGGGCACGATGAACAATGTGATTTTCGGCGACGAATCCTTTGGCTACTACGAAACCATTTGCGGCGGTTCGGGAGCCACGGCCGGCGGCCCCGGCGCTAGCGCGGTCCAGGTGCATATGACCAACACACGCATCACCGATCCGGAAATCTTCGAACGGCGGTACCCAGCGCGTCTCCTCAAGTTTTCCGTGCGGCGGGGATCCGGTGGCGCCGGCAAACATCGCGGGGGCGATGGCGTTGTACGGAGGATCGAATTCCTCCATCCAGTCACACTGTCACTCCTGACCCAGCGGCGCGGTCCGCATCCGCCTTATGGAATGGCGGGCGGCGAACCGGGCGCATTGGGACACAACCAAATAAGGCGTGCCGACGGGACCGTTGTCGATCTCGCCGGAATCACTCAAATTGAGGTAGCACCTGGCGACCTATTGAAGATCGAAACCCCGGGCGGCGGCGGATACGGTTCGCCAACGAAAGAGCAATGATTCGACGCGAAATCCAATTGGCGGAAGAAGAGCGGCTGTGGCTCCTGATATCACAGGTCGATCACGCGCATCTCAGCGGAGAGTTCACAAGCCATCTGCAAGAGTCGTTTTCACTCGAAGTGATCGAGGCGATCACGCACCACGACGACGGCTGGGCCGAGTGGGAAACCGCGCCGGATTTGAACCCCGAAATCGGCGCGCCGTATTCGTTCATCGAGATGCCTCTCACGGAATCGCTCGTCATCTGGGATGGTTCAATTGCTGCGGCGCGAAAGTTCGGGCCCCTCGCCGGCTTCATGGTCGCCGGTCATTTCTACAAACTGCTGAGTGACTCGGAGCATGCGAACCAACCTGCCGCGCTCGCGTGGTTAGCAGCGAAGCGCAAAGCGCGCACGGTGTGGCTCGACGAGTGGACGCGTGCGAATTCAGCCAACACTGTCGAAAAGGCGAAGCAAGCACAGAGTCAACTTGTAATCGCCGATTTGTTCAGTTTATGGCTTTGCTGCGATACACCCGTCGCAGGCGAAGTAGCCGGTAGCGCGCACAAGTCTCCATTAGGCGCACGCGCCGAAACACTCGAAGCGCAATTCCATCTTTCCGTGATCGGTTCTGGCCGCCGACACGCAACGCCAGAAAATATGGTGGAAGCTCTCGCCTGGGTGATTTCTGTCGACCCGTATCCGTTCGCGCAAGAGGCGGTTTCCGTTGCGCTTCAAGCCCGAGCCGTACCTGTCGCAACGTACACCGCTTGGGGTGAAATTAAAATGGCGAGTCGGCCAATGGAGCTTCGTTGGCGTTTGATGCCGCCCGTGGCGCCGCCAGCCGGCTGAGCTTTGTTGTGCTACCTTGTCGAGCGGCACAGAATCGCGATAATCCGGGAATTACATAATAATTGTCGGCGAGGGAGTTTTGCGATCGGGCCGGCAAATCACCATCCCCGAATCACGAATCAGGTGTAACATGCCACGAAACAAGACGTTCGATAATGTCACCCAAGCGATCGGCGACACGCCGATGATCCGACTCAACAAGGTCATTCCGGCGGGTGGCGCGACCGTGTTCGCCAAGTGCGAGTTCTTTCAACCGCTCAACAGCGTGAAGGACCGCATCGGCGTGGCGATGGTCGAGGCCGGCGAGCGCGATGGCAAAATCAAGAAGGACACCGTCATCGTCGAGCCGACGAGCGGGAACACCGGCATCGCGCTGGCGTTTGTGTGTGCTGCAAAAGGCTACAAGCTCATTCTCACGATGCCGGAGTCGATGTCCGTCGAACGACGCGCGCTGCTGCGCTTCATGGGCGCCGAGCTGGTGCTCACCCCAGCAGCCGAGGGTATGAAGGGCGCGATCGCGAAGGCAACACAGATCGTCGAAAGTACGCCGAACGCCTGGATGCCGCAGCAATTCGATAATCCCGCCAACCCGGCGATTCACGAAAAAACGACCGGCCCCGAGATTTGGGAAGACTCTGGCCACAATATCGATGCCATCGTTGCGGGCGTAGGAACCGGCGGCACGATCACCGGCGTAGCTCGCTACATCAAGTCGAAGAACCCGAATTTCAAGGCGATCGCGGTCGAGCCAACGGATTCGGCCGTAATCTCGGGCGGCAAACCGGGGCCTCACAAAATTCAGGGGCTCGGCGGCGGCTTCATTCCGAAAAACCTCGATACATCGCTCTTGGACGAGACAATCACCGTCACCAATGAAGAATCCTTCCAATGGTCGCGACGCCTCGCGAAGGAAGAGGGCATCGTGGCGGGCATCTCGAGTGGCGCGAACGTTTGTGCTGCCGCCAAAGTTGCGGCCCGGCCCGAGTATAAAGGCAAGCGGATCTGCGTGATCATTCCCAGCCTGGGCGAACGGTATTTGTCCACGCCGCTGTTCGAGGGCCTGACAGGCTAACTCGGGTAGCGTTTCGGGCCACCGCGCCAGAAGCCCTGCGCTCGCGTAGGTTTACTCACGCAACCTGCCTGCTAGCATAGTGTTAGTTGCTTTCATGGCTTAATCGCGCCCGGCTCGCCATTGGAGCAATTGGGCGATTTCGCTAAACTTTCCGCATCCGCCCGCTAGCAATAACGCGCAGTTAAGCAGTTACACCGTTGAGTTCGCCTGCCGCTATCCCTGATGTTGCGAACACCACTCGGCCGCGATTGCCGAGCTGGCTGCGCGTGAATTTGCCGGCCGGACCGCAGCTCACGATTTTAAACTCGACGCACGGCGCAATTGCCGACCACGGATTACATACCGTCTGTGAAGAAGCGCGGTGCCCGAACCTGAACGATTGCTGGTCGCGTGGCACCGCCACGTTCATGGTTGCCGGCAAGGAGTGCACCCGCGGATGCCACTTCTGCAGTGTGGAAACACGGCGAGCTCCGGAACCGCCCGATCCATATGAGCCGGAAGAGCTCGCCGCCGCGGTCGAGCAGATGCGGCTTGAGCACGTGGTCATCACCGTCGTCAATCGCGATGACTTGGCCGATGGCGGCGCAGGCCATTACAAGCGATGCGTCGAAGTTGTTCACGACCGCTTACCGCACGTCACAATCGAACTTCTTTCCAGCGACCTGGCAGGGAACGACAACTCGCTGCGCTCGCTACTCAAAGGCATTCCGCTCGCCGTTTTCGCTCACAATGTGGAATGTGTACCGCGCCTCGATGGTCTGGTCCGTGACCCGCGTGCCTCATTCGCACAAAGCTTACAAGTGCTGCGGCGCGCCAAGGAGCTACGGCCGGATTTGTACACGAAAAGCAGCATCATGATTGGCGTCGGCGAAACTAATGACGAAGTCACCGACGCCATGCGGCAGCTGCGTAGCGCAAACGTAGATATGCTAACGCTCGGGCAATACCTCGCTCCCGGCAAACCCAGTGAGCGTTATTTGCCAGTAGATCGTTTCGTACCACCCGAGACATTTGACGCGTGGGCACTCGATGCTCGCGCAATGGGTTTCCGAGCGGTTGCCTCGGGGCCGCTCGTTCGCAGTTCGTTTCGTGCAGGCCTGTTGCTACGACAGGCAAACAACTTAGCGTAGTACCTCGATTTCACGTCGGATTGGGTCATGGACGGCTCTTCACAACTTTACGGCAAGGCGCACTCATCCGAGTCAGCCGATGAGATCCCGCTCAGGGATTCGCTACCGATGAAGCTGCGCGTTCCAACGCCGCCCCATCGTCCGGGCGATGTGCCCTGCTTCGCGCCGCTCTGGAATCAATCGAGCGACCTTTCTCGGCCGGATAGCCTCGCGCCGTTTAGCGAGTTGCGCGATCACGCTTCCGGGCTAATCCGCGTGCTTCATGATGATGGCCACGCCCAGGGGCCTTGGCAACCGAAATTGAGCCCGCATCAGCTTCGCGGCGGCTTGGAAGTCATGCTCCGATCGCGGCAACTCGACTCTCGGATGATCGCCATGCAACGGCAAGGTCGACTTTCGTTCTATCTTTCCAGCAGAGGCGAGGAAGCAGTTTCCGTAGGCGCCGCCACGGCCTACTTGCAAAACGATCTCCTGTTCCCCAGCTACCGCCAACCGGGATTGTTGCTGGCCCGCGGCATGCCGATGGTGACGATGATCTGTCAGGCGATCGGCAACGCGGCCGATAATGCCGGTGGACGTCAGATGCCCGTGCACTACAGTTGGCGTGCCGGCAACGTGGTTTCGATATCCAGTCCCGTAGGCACGCAGTTTCCCCAAGCTGTTGGCGCCTCGATGGCGTTCGCCTACCGCGGTGAACGGCGCGTCGTGGGCACTTGGATCGGCGACGGTACCGCCGCGCAGGGCGACTTTCACCACGCGCTTAATTTTGCCTCGGTCTTCAAGCCGCCCTGCGTGCTGCATGTGGTCGACAATCAGTGGGCGATCAGCACGCATCGGAACATTGCAACCGGCGGCGCCACGTTTGCCGCTCGGGCCGATGCCTATCGGCTGCCCGGCCTTCGGGTCGACGGCAACGACTTTCTCGCGGTTCATGCAGCGGAAGCCTGGGCCATCGAACGAGCACGGCGCGGCGGTGGACCAACCTTGATTGAACTTGTGACCTATCGTTGTGACGCGCACTCCACGAGCGACGATCCCACGCAATACCGTGCCGCCAACGAAGCGGATCAGTGGCCGGGCGGTGATCCCATCGAACGCTTGAAAGAGCACCTGATCGCAATTGGCGAATGGTCGGAACATTCGCACCGTGAGTTGAGCGACGGCCTCGATCGCGAAATAGCCGAAACCTTCCAGATCGCCGAATCTTTCGGCACCGTTGCCGATGGATTAGGCCATGCCAAGGATTCGCTATTCGAACAGGTTTACGCCGAGCTCCCTGCGCATCTTAAAGCTCAGCGTGCCGAGCTAATGTCCGATACGAACGCGTCGAGGAAAGAAGAACCATCGATCTTGTCCTTTGCGGAAGCGAGCCATCGAGCGGCCGGCTAATCGCTTCGCAAGCCAGTGCCCGTCGTGCCCGCGTTTTGAGCCCAGGCCGAACATTCCATCCTGCACAGTTGCTACCGAAATTAACGTTATGTCGACGATGAACATCATCCAAGCTGTGCGATCGGCGCTCGAAGTGATGCTGGAGCGCGATCCGAACGTATGCGTGTTCGGCGAAGATGTCGGCTACTTTGGCGGCGTATTTCGGGCGACCGAAGGGCTGCAGAAAAAATTCGGACCTGGTCGAATCTTCGATACCCCGCTGGCCGAGGGCGGCATCATCGGCGTCGCGATCGGGATGAGCATCAACGGCCTGAGGCCCGTGCCCGAGATTCAATTTTCCGATTACATGTATCCAGCGTTCGACCAGATCACGAACGAGCTGGCCAAGCTGCGCTATCGAAGTGGCGGCGAGTGGGCTGCTCCCATGACGATTCGAGCTCCCAGCGGCGGCGGCATTCGTGGCGGGCTGTACCATAGTCAATCGCCCGAGGCGTATTACACGCACACTCCCGGGTTGTGCGTCGTGATGCCCTGTAACCCGCACGACGCAAAGGGCTTGCTCATCAGCAGCATTGAGTGCGACGATCCGGTCGTCTTCCTTGAACCCAAGCGACTCTATCGCGGGGTGTTTGATGGCGACCCGACGAAGGTGACGCCCTGGCGCGAGCAGCCTGAAGCGGACGTTCCGGACGAGCATTATCGCACCCCGCTGGGCCGTGCCAACATCGTACGCCCCGGCGAGGAGATAACCGTCGTCGCCTGGGGCACCATGGTGCACGTGGCCCGTGCCGCGATTGAGCAGATGCAAGTGGACGCGGAGTTGATCGACCTGCGCACGTTGGTGCCGCTCGATTTGGAATCCATTACGAGTTCGGTCGAAAAGACAGGCCGCTGTGTTATTGTGCACGAAGCACCGCGGACTTGCGGGTTCGGGGCCGAAGTGGCCGCCTTGGTCCAGGAGCATTGCTTCTGGAGCCTGGAAGCTCCCGTGCTTCGCGTCACCGGTTGGGACACGCCCTTTCCACACGGCCAGGAGTGGGAATACATGCCCAGCCGTGAACGAGTTGCCGGCGCCATGCGCAGCGTGCTGGCCGCTTAGCGCTTCGGCGACCGAGTTACAGGACAAATCATGCAAAGCATTGTTTTCAAGCTGCCGGATCTGGGCGAGGGAGTCGTCGAGGCGGAAATCGTCGCGTGGCACGTCGAGCCCGGCCAAGAAGTGCGCGTCGATCAACCGCTGGTCGACGTCATGACCGATAAGGCGACGGTCACAATCCCCAGTGGTCTCGTGGGGCGAGTTTCCCGCATCCATGGAAATGTTGGAGAAACCGTGGCGGTCGGGGCGGAGCTGGTCAGTTTCGACACCTCGGCCCTGGCGGCTGAGTCGCGCGATTCGAGACGAGCAGCGGACCGCGAAGCTTCCATTCAAAATGGCGCGGCTTGCTTGCCGCTTTCGATGTCCTCGAACGCGATGCCGCCGCTTGTGCAGCAAGCGATCAGCCCGGGGGACGTACCACAGATCACACCGCAGGCGAGTCCGGCTGTCCGGCGACGCGCCCGCGAATTGCATGTCGATTTGCAACAGGTGCAAGGCTCGGGGCCCAACGGTCGGATCACGCATGGGGACGTCGATGTGCACTTGCGAACCGAGGTATCGCCCATCTCGGGACCGCGGCGAACGATTGGATCGCACACGACCGAAATCCAAATGGTCGGCATGCGGCGGCGCATCGCCGAAAAGATGGTCGTGAGCAATACGCAGATTCCGCATTTCTCGTATATCGAGGAAGTGGACATCACGGAACTGGAGGCGCTGCGCGAGCATCTCAATTCGAACCGCACGGACGGCCAGCCGAAACTCACATACCTGCCTTTCATCATGCTCTCGGTGACGCGAGCTTTGGCGCGGTTCCCGGAGCTGAATGCTCATTACGACGTCAAGCGCGAAGTGATCACGCGCTACGAGGCGGTGCATTTGGGCATCGCCACCCAAACGGATCGCGGCTTGTGCGTGCCGGTTGTGCGGCATACGGAAACCATGGACCTGTGGCAAGCTGCCCGCGACATGCGGCGCATCACCGAGGCGGCGCGCAACCATTCGATCTCTCGGGATGACCTGGCGGATTCGACGTTCACTATTACAAGCTTGGGCCGGCATGGCGGGATTGCGGCGACGCCGATTATCAACCACCCAGAAGTCGGCATTCTGGGAATCAATAAAGCAATCGACCGGCCGGTGGTACGGCAGGGTCAAATCGCGATTCGGCGAATACTGAATCTTTCGGCTTCGTTCGATCATCGTGTGGTGGACGGTGCGGACGGGGCGATTTTCATTCAGTGCGTGAAGGATTTTTTGGAATATCCGGCGACAATCTTTATTTGAAGAAGGGGTCGGGATTCAGGGGGTCAGGGGCAGGGTAAAGCGACGGCTTGACCGTAGCGGCATAATTCAGCGTGGTGCATTTTGCACTGGAGGTGAATTATGCGATTCTCTGATTTTCATTTATCGCCGACGGACGGCGACGCGTCTTCGCAAAACCGGGCGAATAATCCCTCGCCGACGAATCGGCCTGTGGCAGGCGATGCGGATTTGCTCGACGCATACTCTAAGGCCGTGATCCACGTGGTGGAGACCGTTTCGCCGGCGGTCATCAGTGTGACGAGCCGCGACGAGAACGGTCGGGGCGGCGGCGGGTCGGGGTTCATCGTTACGCCGGACGGATATGCGATTACCAATAGCCACGTCGTTGATAATCGGCCCAAGCTCGAAGCAGAGACCACCGAAGGGGACCGGCTGCGGGCAGAGCTCATCGGCGACGATCCCGCAACCGATTTAGCCATCATTCGGCTCGCGGCGAACGGTTTGCCTTACGCGCAGCTTGGGGATAGCGACGCGCTTCGCGTGGGACAACTCGTGATCGCGATGGGCAGTCCGCTGGGATTGCAATCGACCGTATCGACGGGCGTCGTGAGCGCACTCGGCCGAAGCATGCGGGCTCGCGATGGGCGGCTGATCGAAAACATCGTGCAGCACGCGGCGCCGATCAACCCGGGTAACTCGGGCGGTCCGCTGGTGGATTCGCGCGGGCTCGTGGTCGGCGTCAACACCGCAATCATTGCCATGGCCCAAGGGCTCGGGTTTGCGATTCCCGCGAACACCGTAGAGTGGGTGTTGCAGGAGATTCTTACGCATGGCAGCGTGCGGCGACGACAGCTCGGGATCGTGGCGAACGTGACCCGGATTCCACGGGCGACTGTTCGGTCGCTCGATTTGTTGGCCGACCAAGGCGTGGAAGTGCGCGAAGTGGCGGCCCGAAGCGTCGCCGAGTCGGCCGGAATGCGGCCGGACGACGTTATCGTGTCGCTCGCGGGCAGACTCGTTACATCGATCGATGATCTCCATCGGCTGCTGATGACGGTGCCGATCGAGCAAGGGTTTGAGCTAACGGTCGTGCGTGGCGAGGCACAGAGAACGGTGCACGTGCCGGCGGCGCGATAATTCACGGCAGCAACTCGCGCGGGCGGACGACGGAATTTTGTCTTTGCGCGCGAACTCGATTTTTTAATACAAAATTACTTCGCTTTGACCGCCAGGGAACTTTGTCCGGTCTGTAAAATACGGGTATTCTCGCCCGGGACGAGAAAGAACCAGGGGAATATTGTTTCCCAGTGACAATCTACGATCGCAAAACAATCGAGCCAAGCCCGCGCGCACCTCGATCCCAAGTGCGTCCGGCAGGACTACGCGCAGCAGGTCTCGCACGCCATCGGCGGAGAGTAACAACTGTTGACTTGTCAAAGAGCAAAGTCGTAGCATAGCACATAATATACTTTTGTATAGTAGTTTTTTGGCCACCTAGGTGGCGACCATTGGAGTTACGGCTAAGAATCCCCCCTCCCCAGCCCTCCCCGCCGAGGGGGAGGAAGTCGGCGTGGTCGAGGGAAGGGAGCCGACAGTCGGGGGCGATCGAAACTGTCACTTAGAATGGGCGACTACTTCTTCGGCGACGCGCCCGCGTCCTCTGTGTGCGATGCGGGTTTGACCGCCTCGTCTTTTTTTGCGCCGAAGCCGGTGAAGAGGTTGCCGAGGTTGGGAAGCTGGAAACCGCCGGTGGCGTCGGGGTCTTCGGGTGGGGCGACGTCGATGTGGACCATGTCAAGTTTGGCGTTGAGCCAGAGTTCGTCGTTGACTTGGGCGGCGTCGGCGGTGAGGCCGCGGAACCAGGTCATGAGGGGCATTTGGTAGTCGGCGGGGATGACGGTGAGGAGGAAGCGGTTTTCGGCGGGGGGGGCGGTGGAAATCCAGAGTTTGCGCGGGGTGGTGGCGTTCATGGTCGCTGAAGCGACCATGCCGTCGTCGGGGTTAGAGGGAGATGGGAGGGTATTGGAAGTAATATTTGCATTTGAGGTTTGGGGGTTGGCGAGGACATACTTGCCGCCTAGGGGGCATGTGAAGTGACCGTTGGCGAGTGACTCACCCAATGTGCGGGCGTCTTCCGGCGCGACGTGGAGTTGGGTGGTGAGTGAGTTCATGAAATGGGTGGCGCTGGCGGAAGTGTCGCGGGCGCGGGTGTAGCCTAGGCCGTTGACGGTCGTGGCAATTTGCTTGTTGGTGAGGTCATCAATGTGAAGGCGGATTTGGGCGGGGCGTTCGGCGGGAATGATCGCGAGTTGGCGGCCGACTTCTAGCAGGACATCGCGCTTGAAAGAGAAGAGGAAGAAGTCGTCGGCGCGGCGGAACCAGAGATCGAACAGGCCGCCGGTGCGGGCGATGCCGTCGGCATCGAGTGGGCCAGAGGGTTGGCCGAGGAAGCGATCGAGCAGGTGCGGCTTGGGCCACGCGCCGACGTAGGCGCGAATAGCATCAGTGATCGGGCCGGCGGTGCGGACTTCGCCTTGGCGAACGACGAGCGGGCTGTTGAAATCGCGGATGCCGCCGAAGAGGTGCGTGGGTTGACCGAGCGCGTTAAGGACGATCTCAAGAGAAATGGCGTCGCCGCCGATTGGGGCGAGGCGATTGGTCTGCGCCTCGCCGAGCATCTTGGGCCATTTGGCGACGGGCATTTGCGAATAACGGGCGACGCGGAAGTCGGCGGTAATTTGGTCCCAGCCTTGGTGCGTTGGTGAATCGGAGCGTTTGATCGCGGCGCAAACTGGCGCGAAGCCGGCGACGGAGTTTTGGAGGTCTTGCTGGAATTGGGTGAGGCGGCGAGATTCGGCGCGGGTGATGCGATCGACGCGCATGTCGGGGATGGGGGTCATGAAGCCGGCGTCGCCGCGGTGGGTGTCGCGGTAGTACTGGGGTGGCGGCTCGGCGGGAGCCTCGCCCTCCCGATGCTCGCTGACGAGTTCGAGATTGCTGCCGTCGCGGCGTTGGGTGAAGCCAGGGGGGAGAAGTTGGTCGGCGATGAGATCGTCGATGGAGTTGGCGGACTGAGCTTCGGCGGCGGCGGCCAGACGGGCTAACTGGACTGCGCGCATTTCGCCGATGGACCGCAGGCGACGATCGAGTTCCACGCGATACTGTGGGCTCGCGAGGTTTTGAAAGAACGCGGCCGGGGCGTAGAGGAAGATCGTATCGTCACGCGAGAGCGGCATCTCGGTTCGGCACTGCTGGAAATCTTCCGTGGCGGCGAGTGCGCGATCGCCGGCGCCGGCCTGGTAGAAGCGCTCGACAAGCGCGCGGCAAGTGGTTACGAGATGGAAATTGCCGTCGACCGCATAGAAAGAGCGGAGTCGGCCATCGGGGGTGTGGATATACGAAACATCGTGATCCGCGATTTTGACGGTTTCTTCGACGGCGTCGGAGTGCTTCGCTTTGGAGGTTTGCCGTTGATTGGTGAGATTGTTGCCGAGCATCGCGCTGTTGTTGGCTTGGAACAGGATGCCCATCGCGGCGCCATCGCGTAAGTAAGCGTCGAAGCCGACGAAGGCGACATCGTTCACGACTTGCGGGCCCATGACGCGGGCCAGCTTCGACTCGCCGACGGCGATTTGCTGCTGGAAGCGCTCGCTGATGTTGCGGTCGACACTGTCGACCACAACCATGTTGCCAATGTCGCCCTGCCAGTGGCGCATGAAATCGCGATACCACAGGTAGTTCGTGAAGTTGCCGAAGCGCATATAGAAGCATTCTTGCGGCACGTGGGAGGCAAGAGGTTCTGAGGGTTGCGGAAGAGTGGCGGCGGGAAGCGTCGTTGCGGAAGGGGGAAGGCGGAACGGGGAAGGCGGAAGGTCGACCAAGGCAGTGTCGTTGGGACTAACTGTTTCTGTGAGTAAGTCGCGTTCGACGCGGGTTTGATAGGCTTCGTTGGCCATGAGTTGGGACATCCAAGGCGCGCCGATGCCGAAGCGTTGGAAAAGGTAGCGTTTGGGTTCGGGCATGTCGCGATTGAGTCGGCGTGCCCACGTGGCCGTGAGGTAGTTCTCGACGACGATCGGGTAGGCTGACTGGCGAAAAACTTGAGCGTAATGGTCGGAGGTCGCGTTCCACCATTCGCCAACGAGGGCGTCGAACTTGCGGGGGTCATCTTTCGGAGTGACTGTGATGGTTTGCGCGTCCGGCGTGTAAGCAACGAGTTGGAGAGGTTCATCGCCACGGAACATGAAGAGGTAGGTGACACGGCCCGGGAGCTCGATGCCGAGAAGGTCGCGCAGGAGGCGGCCGGCGGCGCGATTTTTCATCACGGGGTAGAGCACGCGATCGTTGGCTGCGGTGAGCGCAAAGCGATCATCCGCGGCGGGGGCAGATGAAGACTCGGCAGGAAGGTCGATGGTGACGCGGCCAATACCGAGCGTTGCGCCGCGATAGGCTTCCACGCGAGGTGCGGCGTTGCAATAAGTTGCCCCGCCGAGCGCGATGCACAAGTAAACGGCGGAGATTAAGCAGAGGTGCCAGCAGGTAGCGTGAGCGGGGCGTTTCTTCGAGTCGTGCATGATTGTCGAAAGGCGGGGTCGCGCGGCCGGTTAGCGGGAACGTCTATGCTATACGGGCGAAAACGGGCGTGGCAAGTAAAAGGCCCATTATTGACTGGAAAGACGCAAGATATGGTGTAGCGTCACGAATATCGAGCACAGGGAAAAGTGAGCGGATCGGTATTGCGAGCGCGGTCCACAGAAAGCAAGGCAGGCCCTCAAAGGCTGTTCGGAAATGTGTCGCTGTGCGACAATTGTGGAGACGCCCACAATTTTGGGCGGTGCTCGTCGAAAATCGGAACAACTCCAATTCTCTGAGGTTAGATCGCGATGCTGTTGCCGCGCTTTAACATTCGTACGTTGCTGGTGATGCTGACGCTGGGCGCTCTGGCGTCGGTGATCATCGGCACTGGATTTCGCGGTCAGACCTGGGCCTGGGGGGCGAGCATCGGGTTGTTGAGCTTGGTCGTGACGGCGGTTGTTCATGCGGCGTGGTTTGCGGCGGTGTGGGGCGTGGCGCGGCGGGTCCCGGAGCGACCTCAACAAGCGGATGGCACGGAGTGAACGATGGGGGCAGGGGTTGAAATCGACAATCCTGCGGAGCCGAAGTCGCCGGCGAGGTGCTGGCGCGCGTTGCTCGGCGCGGCTTGCGCCTATCTGATGCTGACTTCCAGCGCCCACGCGCAGCGCGCAGCCTGGTCGCCGGCCAATGCGAACACCGTGGCAATCAACAACGGTAGCGTTGTTGAATGGCCCAAAAAATTCGCGTCGTCATTCGCTCCGCCTCCGATTTCCCGGTACACGGGACTTCGAATTTCGGTGGATGCGAGGTGGACGAATACTTACGGCTATCGGCCGGTGGAAGTGACTGTTTTGTCGCCTGTGGCGGTGGCGAAAACGGATCGCGTGATCACGATCGATCTGCGGGCGGGCTGGGAACGGAAAGTCGCCGTACAGCAGGAGTTTGTTTTGCCAGCCGGGGCGGCGAGCGCGACGACGATGGTGTCGATGCCCATTTATCAGTCGGCCCAGAATTGTTTTTCGTGGGACGTATGGATCGACGGCGTGAAGGATAAAGACTTGTCGCTCGACATTTACGAGGCGCTATCGATCTCGGGCGGAATCCCGCCGACCGCTACCACGAGCGCGACGTTTCTCGTGGCGGGCCCAAGCAATAAGCATCGTACGCTGGTGGGGACCAACTCGCTGGACGTCGCCGTATTGACGTTGGGGCTCGGGGAGTTTCCGACACGGTGGATCGACTATTCGGCGCTGGATGTGGTGTCGCTGTCACTAGGTGAATTGAACCTGTTGGCGATGAGCAATCCGGCCGGCTTTGAGGCGCTCGGGCAATGGGTTCGAACGGGCGGGCAATTGTGGATTTGTGACGTCGGCACAGAGTTGGAGCACTTACCCGAAGTGTCCAAAATGTGGCAGTTACCGGAAGCGGTGGTTGCCGACGAATCGGCCGACGACGAACTGAAGACCCCTAAGGAAGCGCATAAAGAATCGGAGAAACCGAAAGAGGCTGACAAGGAAAAAGAATCGGACGGCGAAAAAGACAAGGAGAAAGATGCCGAACAGGTGGTCAAGAGCGGTTGGCACGCGCTGCGGTATCGCAAGCAGCCGGGAGACGGACAATTTGCGATGTTTATGGATAACCGCAACGGAATGCATCGCGCGACCCGCGATGCGGAGACGATCGCGCGGTTACAGAGCAACCCCAACTTCGTAAAGACAGAGGAGCGTAGCGATCCGAACGGCGAGAACGGTGCGCGGCGGGCGGCGGATTCGAGCCCGTGGTTTGTTGAGCAGCGACTGGGATTGGGCAAGCTGCGGGCTTACCGGGGCGACAACGAAGTCGCCTTGTTCCCGTTGTTACCGGCGACGGGCACACCAAACGCTGCGGGCAGCGCAAACGAAAGCTTCGAGGACCTGCCGCGCGCGCTGGCGGTCGGTCTGCGTCGCATGCAGCACTGGGATGCGCGGCATGGCATGACCCCGGAAAGCGCGAATACGGAGTTCGCGAAATTTCTCGTGCCGGGGGTCGGAATGGCTCCAGTGACTTACTTCCAGGTGCTCATCACGGTGTTCGTGCTGCTGATTGGGCCCGCCAATTATTGGATTCTGAAGCGCTACAAGCGGCTGCATTTGATGGTGCTGACGGTGCCTTTGGCCGCGGGTATTACGACACTGGCGTTGTTCGCGTACGCGATTTTGGCGGACGGGTTCGAAACGCGGGTGCGAGCCGATAGCTTCACAACATTGGATCAGCGCACCGGCGAGGCCGCGTGCTGGTCGCGGCTGTCGTACTATTCGGGCTTGGCGCCCGGCAACGGGCTCAGCATGCCGACGGATGTAACGTTGTATCCCATTTTGCCCGCCTGGGCGGGTGACTTGAGCGCATGGGAGGAACGCGACATCGAGTGGAGCGATGAGGGTGCGCAACTGAAGCAAGGTTGGCTCAATTCGCGTACGCCGACGCAATACTTGACGATCTGTGCGCGGAAGACGCCGCATCGCATCGAAATGCTTGAATCGGAAAACAAGCTGCGGGTTAAGAATCAACTTGGCGCGCCGATCAAAACGCTGGTGGTCATTAATAGCGAGGGTAACTTCTTCCTGGGCGAGAATATTGCTCAGGACAGCTCGGCGAGTTTGAAAACGATTACGAGAGATGAGGCCGGCCGGTTGATTAACAAGCGAGTCGTCGAGAACACGCCGCAAGCGCCGCCCGAATTGGCAGTCGCGGATACCGACGTGTATGCGTTTCGCTCACGGGCACGTTACCAGCCGTATTGGCGGTATGGATTGCAGCAGGGCACGAGCAAGTTATCCGAGAATTTGGCGCGGACAGAGATCTCGAGTTTGGCCGGCTTGAACGGTCAACCCGCGCTAGAGTTGCCGCCTCGCAGCTACGTCGCCATTACCGAAACGGGTGCGGAGGTCGAGTTCGGTGTTTCTAACGCCCGGGAAGAAGCGAGTTTCCACGTAACCGAAGGTCGGTGGTAGAGTCGTATCACGCATGATCAGCACCGCTTCACCACAAATCGAGCTTCGGCACTTGCATCGCGTATTCGACCACACGCATGCGGTGAATGATGTTTCATTCGAAGTGTATGCCGGCGAGGTATTCGGCTACATCGGGCCGAACGGCGCTGGCAAAACGACGAGTATGCGGATCTTGGCAACGCTCGATGAGCCGACGGCGGGCGACGCGTTTGTGGATGGATTTTCGGTGGTCGATGATCCGGACCGCGTGCGGCGGCGGCTGGGGTTCATGCCGGATTATTTCGGCACGTATCAAAATGTGAATGTAGTGGAGTACTTGGACTTTTTTGCCCGCGCGTATGGGCTGGCCGGGCGCGAGCGGCTGCGGGCGATCGACCAAGTGATGGAATTCACGGCGCTCAATACGATGACGTACAAGCCGATCGATGGGTTGTCGAAAGGTATGAAGCAGCGGCTTTGTTTGGGTCGTACGATGATCCACGATCCCTCGGTGTTGATTTTAGACGAGCCGGCCGCCGGGCTGGATCCGCGGGCGCGGATTGAGCTGCGGGAAATGATTGAGCGCCTGGCGGCGGCAGGCAAAGCGATTTTGATCAGCTCTCACATTCTGACGGAGCTCGCGGAAATTGCCGACCGCGTCGCGATTATCGAGCAAGGCCAACTGCTGGCGGTTGGATCCGTGAAAGAAATCAGCAACGGCGTGCAGGTTCGAAATGCAGTTCGGGTGCGGGCGCTGCGCGATGGAGAACGATTGCGAAATTGGCTGGCGGCACGGGAGGGTATTTTCGATCTGAAGTTGGACGGCGATCTCGCAATCTTCAATCATGCGGGCGATGCAGAATCGGAAGCGGCGCTGTTGCGAGCGATTGTTGAGGCGGGTTTTCCAGTAGTCGAATTCGGGGCGCAGCATAAGACGCTGGAGGACGTATTTCTGCACGTGACAGAGGGGCGTGTGCAATGACGTTGGATGCCACGGCACTCGAAAACGCGGAGCGCGCCGGCGACGCCGCCGCGCACCCTTTGCGGGCGCGGGCGGAAGCGATTTGGTCGGCGATCGATCGGTTTCTTGTTTACGCGGGCGATTGGCTCAATCCGATCTTGGTGAAGGAAACGCGGCAGGCGCTCAAGAGCTCGCAATTCACGATTACGTTCGTACTAATGCTGGTCGCTTGCTGGATCGCGACGATCGGCGTCGTGGCATACGTTGGGCCGCGAATTTTTTATTCGGCCGAAGGCGGAACGCTGCTGGTGTGGTATTACGCCATTCTGGCGTTGCCGCTGATGGTCGTGGTCCCGCTCTCGGCGTTTCGCTCGTTGACCGCGGAGCGCGAAGACAACACGTACGATTTGCTGTCGATTACGGCGCTCAAGCCGCGGCAGATTATTGCGGGCAAGCTGGGGAGCTCGATCACGCAGATGGCGGTGTATTTTTCGGCGATCACACCGTGCTTGGCGTTCACCTATTTGCTGCGGGGGGTCGATTTGCCGACGATCGCGGTGCTGTTGTTGTACACGTTTTTCTGGTCGCTTGGTCTCTCGATACTGGGGATTTTGCTGGCGACATTGACGCCGCAGCGATTTGTGCAGGTTATCATTCTGGTCGCGTTCGTGGCGGCGCTGCTGTTGATGTTCTACTTGTCAATCATTATGGGTTACAGCGCGGTGAACCTGGGCCGCGCGGCCATTTTCGGCGTAGATAGCGCCTTCTGGACGGCGACCACGGCGATGGCGACGGCGTACTTTACGTTCTTCGCACTCGCGTTTTTCGCGTCGGCGGCCTTGATTACATTCACCAGCGAAAATCGCTCGACGCCGCTACGGGTTTGCATGATCGTGCAGCAGGCGGCGTTTGTCGGCTGGATGGCATACGCGTGGATCCACGATAGCTACGCCGCAGGTGTGGTCGCGGGCACGATGACGTTTGCGGGAATTTATTGGTTCGTGATGGGAACGTTGCTGACTGCCGAGCGACCGGGCATTTCTCAGCGGGTGCGTCGGAGATTGCCGCAAAGTTTCGCCGGCAGGATGTTTTTCTCGTGGTTTAACCCGGGCCCGGCGAGCGGTTACATGTTCGTGATCGCGAACATCAGTTCGCTGGCGGTGTTGTGCGCCGTCGGGGCAGCGATTTCGAGCGTTTGGTCGAGTGGGAGCGGCGTCGGGCCGCATGCCGAGGACCAGTATTACATGCTGGTCGTCGGTTGGGGATACCTTGTCGGATACCTGGGCCTCGCGCTAATTGTCGTTGGCGGTCTGCGGCGGATCGCCACCGTAACGATGCTCGCCAGTGTATTGATTAACTTCCTGCTGGTGCTGGCTGGATTTGGCATTCCGTACGCGGTGAAATCGATGTCGACGCGGCTCCGCGATGTGGACTACAGCTTCATTCAAATTACTGACCCGTTTTCCTCACTGTATCACGTGGCGTACGGAGGCGTGGCTAGCGACTCCGATGTGATTGCGATTGTGGTGCCGGGCATCGCATTGTGCATTTTGTTGCTCAACATGCCGCGGGTGATTGGCGAACTGCGCGTGGTTCGCGAGGCGGCCCCGGCGCGGGTGATCCGGGATGAGGCGGAATTGCATCCGCCGCCGGAGTCTTTGCCGCAGAATCCTTGGGAGGAAGCTGGGGAGGAACGGGCGAAGTTAGTCGAGTCGTAGCGGTTGATCTCAACCGCAAGCGTTGGGGTACGCGATGAAGTAGGGCGCGATGTTGGCCGTGATTCTATTCGAGCGTGGCGGTCCAGCGGTTGCGGCCGCGTTGGAGGACGACACTCGGCGGCTGGATCGAGATCACGTGCACGCCGTATTTCTCGCCTCCTTCTGGAATTGGCGAGACGACGCCGTCGATCGAAAGAATGACGCGGGGCTGGTCGACGTCGATGAAGCCTTTGAGTTCGACCGATTGACCATGCTCGTCGTCGCGCTTGACCGAATTCTGAGCGCGCTTCGGCGGCTCGAAAATCTCGAGGCGATCGGGAAACGGCGGAGTGAACGCTGTGGCTTGGGCCGTAGCGATTTTGGGGTTCGCGAGGTCGGGGGCCCGCGCGGCGGGCTTTGCTTCCGGAGTCGGCGCTGCGGCCATTTTCGGCGGCCCCGCTGCCGGCTCAGGCTGGGAGTTGGATTGGCAGCCAGCCAACGGCAGCGCCAACAAGAGCGCGAGCGGAATTCGGCACAAAAGGTGGTTCATTGCAGCAAGCATCTAAGGAAATTTAGCTTGCTGCCCAGCGGAAGCTGACGTTTGTCCCCAGTAGCGGTTATACCGCTTGTGCCGAATGGACTACTTCGTGCTAGTTGCTGCATCGCGGTCGGCCGTATGGAGCGCTTCCTCGGCGATAGGGCTGGCGACGGCAGCTTCCTTTGCCGGTCCAGGGAAGATACTGGGCCTGCTAGGCGTACTGGCCGGGGCTTTGGGCTCGACCGCAGAAGCGACGATCGGAAGGCGACGGAGGCGACCATCGGCCACGAGCGCTCGCACCTGTTCGTTGCGACCGGCGGCGCCGAATTGGAATTCGGCCGAGGGAATTTGCGTGGCGGAAAGCGGACCGTGAAGTTCGAGGTTCGGCGGCGCAGGAAGCGTTTCTTGGGACCCGCTCGTAGCCGGCGCGGTTTCAGGGCCGTAAAACTCGCCGCTCGGAGTGGGTGAACCCGACGGCATTTCAGTGGGAACGGCGGAGGGACCCATTGGCGTGCCTGTCATTCCTGGAACATCGCCTGGCGCGGGCGTGCCGCAATCGACGACGCCCGGCGGCAGGCGGCGAACGCAAGGCGGGCAACCTTCCGCTTCTGGAATCTGGTCGAGGCGGCAACTGATCGTGTCGACCGCAATCTGTTGGCGGCACGTCGGCTGATCGTCATAGGGAATGATTTCCGGCATGATGAACACAACGAGTTCGCTCTCACGGACATCGGTATCCCGCGAGCGGAACAAGCGTCCGATAACGGAGAGATCCTTTAAGTAGGGAACGCCGGTAAATTCGCCGACGTCTTGGCGTTGCCGCAGGCCGCCGATCGCGACGGTTTGGCGATTGGCAATCGTGAGCACAGTTGAAGCGGAGCTCGTATCAACAATGGGCTGGTTATCGCCCGGCGTGAAACCCGTGAGGCGGCTCACCTCGGGCTTCACATCCAAGCGAATGATGCCATCGACGGCGATTTTAGGCCGCACGGTAAGCGTGACGCCGACCTTTTTGAAGGCGGTCGTGCCGATGTTGCCGCCCTGCGAGGTTTGCGTGAGTTGCTGATACGGGATTTCAGATACTTTTTCGAGCACTGCGTCTTCGTTTTCGAGCACAGCGACGTTCGGGTCGGCCAGGAGCCGAGCATCTTTCGTGTCCTGCAAACAACGGGCAACCGTTGTGATGTCGAAGTTCCTGCTGAGATTCATGAACGTCAGCGTATTGCCGACGGAATCGGCTGCGAACGGGACCTTCGTCACCGAGTCGACGCCGAGCGAAGTTTGGGCGTCGCCGGCGCTGTCGATGCGACCTTTGAGCGTAGGCTTCCAGTTGATGCCGAGCTCCTGAATGTCTTCGAGGCTGATGTCGTACATGAGCGCGACGATGCGCACTTGGGGGCGCGGATGGTCAATTTCGACGAGCACCTTTTCGATCATGGCGAGGTTTTCGGGGTAGTCGGAAACAATCAGGCGGTCTTCCTTCTCCATGATCGCGCACTTCCCGACCTTGCTCATCACGGGAATGATGGCTTGCTCGGCCGTTTTAACGGCGATGTGCTGCGTGCGGAAGTAGCCGACGTCGAGGCCGCCGGCAGTGCGATTTTCGGCTGTTTGGAAGTGGCCGTTGCCGGCGGTATCGAGGGTTTTGACAAACTCGCGAATCATCTTCACGCGGTCCGGAAAATCGAGCACGACAATGCTGTGGGCAGATTTGAGCGCGCGAACCTGGCCCTTGGGAGTGGTCAGCAGTTGAGCGCCCTGCATGACTTCATCGATGTCCGCGCTTTGCACGGGGATTGTGGCGGATTGAAAGAAAGGGTTGACCTGTCCGAGCTCGGCGACGGTGCTGACCACCAGACTTTTGCCGACCACACGGTAGTTGTAGCCGTTGGAAAGGAGTATCGAGTCGAGTATTTCTCGGAGCGGCGCTTGCTTAAACACGCCGTTCACGTTGCCCTGCAGATCGCCGGCAACGATGTTGATGTTCCATTGCTCGCCGATGGTGAATAGCGCGGCGTTGAGCGTTAGGCCGTGAAGATTGAGATCGCCGGCGCGTTCGAGCGCTTGGCCGAGATCTTCGCTCTCTTTGGCGACGGGAGGAGTCTTTGGTGGAGTGCCGTTAATTGGCGGTTTCGTTAAGTTATGCGAACCCCCGGCAGAGCCGGGGGCTGCCGAAATAGCGCGTGAGTTACCGGGGACTGCCGGGAAGGCGGGCGAGTTAGCAGGGGGCGACGGGGGCGGGAGTTGGTCAGCCGATGCGTTGGGGGCCGCGGCGTCGTCGTGGGATTGCGGGGGAAGCGGCGGCGACTTGGCTTGATCTGAGTTGCCTGCAGCGGCAATCTTCAGCGCCGGTGAGTCGGAATTGGGGGCTTCGCCAAAGGCCGTCGAGACGACGAGCAGCAACGAAACTGTGAGCGCAGCGAGAGCGTAGTTATTGCGATGCGACGCGTCGTGACGTCGCGCGCGTTGTATGACGCTCCATCGTGGCATGTGTCCTCCGTGACACGTCTGCACTGCATCAATCTATCTGCCCAAGCAATCCTTTGCTTGCGCTGCGGTCGAGGACGTCTAGTATGACGTCGCGTTTAGCCTTTGTGGGCCAACGTGTAGTACCAAAGTTCCATATCTAAGGTGAGGTTTTGGCGGGTAGGACTCGAGGGATACATTTCGAGACTCTTGGTGTGCATCAACATTCCCGAGGCTGCAACGCGTTCGACCATACTCCGCAGGCTGGCTCCTGTGCCGCTCAGCGAAATGCTGACGGGGCGCCATTCCAGTTGGATAACCGGCGCCGTGGCGTCGGTTGGTTTTCTATCCGATGTTTGAGCAAATGGGCTCTCGCCTGGTTTCCAGACGCGAGCTCCTGTTGCGCCTACATTCAGCCGGCGAATGCTGCAACCTGTTTCTTTTGCCAAGTCGACGAGCTTGCCGCGTAGCGCGGGCATCGATTCGTCGTCGACCGTACGAGCCTCGAATTCCTTGGCCTGGGAAAGCCTTTCGGCGACCCGGACCTCGAACTCCTTCATCTCCGCGGCGACGTTTTGAGCAGAGTCTAGCTCAGCGAGCAAACTTGCCTTTTCGTCACGTCCCGCACGTAAGAGATCGACCAGCGGCAATATCAGCACAAGTCCTACAATAAACGTTCCGGCTATAACGATTAGCTTACGGTGCCGGGACTCACAAAATTTACGGAGTGCTGGCTCAATCATGTCGCACCTCCTTCTCGCTGTGGTCGGCAAGGTTTGCCAACGTGAGCTGCAAGGTGAAGTTGGTCGTGGGTCCGGTCGTGCTTTGGCCGACGCCGGTGCCCTCGAGCGCGATTTCACTGATATCAGGAACCTGTTTTAAATAACCGACAAAGTCGTACACTCCGCCGTCGGTGTAGCTAGCACCGGTGAGCGACGCGGACTTTCCGTCGTGGACCGTGAGGCGATCGAGCCAGACATCGTCTGGCATGCTTTGGCTGACATGGTTCAAAATCCGTTGCCAGCCTGGCTGCGGAAGCTGCTTCTCAAGAGCCTTCAACTGAGCGAGCTTGGCTTCGGCGCTGGCAAGTTTCAGCCGGAGCTCGGTGGCGCGAGCGCAAATTGGCTCGAGTTCGTCGAGTTTGTCGTGAACTACGGAGATGCCACTCCATTGCTGCAGCCGCAGTGTGAACAAAGTGGCGGCGACAACCAAGACGGCGGCAATCGGAAGGAAGCTGCGAATGAGAATTGGTCGAATCGGCGCGCGAAGTTGAGCGAGGGCATTTTCAATAAGGTTAGGCCCCCGTTTCTCCGACGAGTCCGAATACAAGTCCATCGCCGTGCCAAGCGCGGCGGCCAGGTCCGTGCCGGGGACTTCAGCCGCGTGCTGCCAAGGCATTTCGATGTCGGCGGGCTCGAGAACGTGGACCTGAAAGTTTGGCAGCTGGCTGAATTTTTTGCGAGCCTGGTCCACGGCTTGGGCGTCGCCCGCGAGATAAACGTGGCGCAGAGGGGCGTCCAAGTAGCTGTGGTAGCGCTCGATATATCGTCGCAAGCGTGACAAATGCTGGGCGACGAGCTCGGCCACATTCTCCGCGTTGGTCCGTCCGCCGGGCCGATAGTCGAGCAACAGGCGGCCGCCATGGCAAATGCCAAGTTCGGCGGCGCCTTCATCGAGTTGAATCAAAAGCGCGGCTTCTTTGCACGATTCGCGCAATTGAGCCTGAGCACGGCTGAGCGCGATCAGCGAGGGCTCGATCGATTCGATCTGCAAGCCGACGGCGTCGGAAACTTGCATCAGGTGATCGAGCGTGCGCTGGTTCGATACGGCTAGCAAAGCGTGCTGATGGCGAGCATCGAGTTGTTGCGTGCTGCCGGCGAGCGCTTTCGGGCCGGGACCAAGCGTGAGGTATCGCAGGCTGCGTTCTTCGAGCTCGGCAAATTCGCGGCGGACGTCATCCGTGGGGCCAGTAATGACGCGAGTTACACAAAACTCGCCGCTGAGAGCCACCCGAATTCTCGCGCCGCTGAGCCGCTCCTCGCTCGTGAGTGTGCGGAAGGCTTCGGTCAGCTCGTGGATCCCCTGGTCTGTGTTGAGCGAAGTTGCGTCCTTCCGCCACCTTAAGGAGCGGGTGATGATGCGGTCGGGCCCCCCCTCGGCGCTCGTGTTTCGAACAACGACGGCGAGGTGCAACATCGAGCGGCAGACCTCGATGATAGCGCAACGGTTTTCGGCCTGCCGGCGACGATCGCCCGCGTTCGATTGGCGCCGGTCGGTCTTGTGCCGTCGGTCGGTTGTTATGGTTGAGCTCATCTGACAGCCTCAATTCACTAAAATGGTGGCCGACAAGCGGCGTGTCGTTTCGCCCGCCACGCCTGTCGAGGTGACGTCGACCGTGCCGTTTGCCGCGCCGTTGGCGGCGGTCGCCGAGTACGAACCGCTCGCCGGATAGGTTCCGCCGGTCACCGTGCCGCGCCAGGCAATGTTCGCTTCGAGCTGTGCCAGCACGTTCTGCACTCCCGAGTTCGCCTGATATAACGCTTGCTCGTACTCAATTGTGTTTCGTAGCGCGGATTGGTAGACCGATGCCGAGTCGAGCATATCCACAGTCCACACGCTGACTATGGAAAGCACAAATAAACACACGAGCAGCGCGATGCCAGGCGGCTTTCGCCGTCCTTTCGAGCCAGAGCACTTCGTCGGCCATGTTTTTGGGGAATATGTGCTCATGCAGTTCACCAGCAGCGCACCCAGGCTTTGGATGTTAGGGTTCGAGTAACGCCGGCGCCGCGAGGCAGTATAATTTGGACCTGACATTGAACGACTTGGATGTCGCTAACGGTGGTCGTCGTGGTGACGCCGTCCGCCTTATAACCGGTGAACGTCAGTGAAAGAATGTTCTTGGCCAACAGCTGGTTGAGCGTGCCGTTGTTGAAATAAACGTTCGACGAAGCGTCGCGAGCCCAGATGCGGGTGACGCCCGACGAGGTCGTGAACGACAGGCTACCCTGCGTGTTGTTCGATGCGCTGATCGCGGTAATGGAAGTCGCTTGCCGCATTTGCGTGAAGAAGTGCCGCAGCACGCCATAGCCGTTTTCTAAGACATCAATGTCGGCTTCCTGGGCATTCCAAATGGCATAGCCCGAGCGCATGACGACAACGACGGATGCCGTAATCGTGGCCATGATGGCGGTGGCCGCCATCATTTCGAGCAGCGAGAGGCCGCGTCTTCGATGTTTAGCTGCCGGCTTTCGTAACATAACTCGTGAGTTTGGCGACTTTGGTGGTGAAGGTAAGCCGGGCTTCGGAGGCGTCCATCGTGGCGTTGCCGTTGTCGTCACTGAATGTTGTGACCGTGATCACCATCAATTGATTTGGGATTCCGCCGTTCGCGGCGGTATCTGAGCGC
>DATBAY010000176.1:0-9279 GCA_036271295.1 Lacipirellulaceae bacterium
CGGAGGATTTCTCCGATGCTCGATCATCTGCTCATTTGGGTGAATGGCCGCCGGCACGAAGTTCGTGGCCGCGAGACGTTTTTGTCGCTGTCTGACTTTCTGCGCCGCTCGCTTGGCATGACCGGCACCAAGATCGTGTGCAGCGAAGGCGACTGCGGCGCCTGCAGCGTGCTCGTCGGTCGACCAACCGATGACGCCAGCCGGCTGAAGTACCAGCCGGTCGATTCGTGCATTCAGTTTATGTTTCAGTTGGATGGGGCGCACATCGTTACTGTCGAAGGATTGGGTGGCGAGTCGAATCCGAGTGCCGTTCAGCAAGCGATGGTCGAACACCACGGGTCGCAATGCGGTTTCTGCACGCCCGGGTTCGTGGTCGCGATGACAGGTTTGCTCGAGGACCACGAGCACCTCGATGAAACCAGCATGCGGTGTGGTTTAACGGGTAATTTGTGTCGCTGCACGGGTTATTCGCCGATTATCGACGCGGGGCGGCACATTGATGTCACTCAGCACGAGCGAATTGAACACCGCTATCCGAGCGAAGAAATCCTGAGCGAGTTCCACGAGCGCCGCGGTCAGGCGATTGAAGTGCGTGCCGAGTGGGATGACCAGGAGCACGTGTTTTTCTCGCCGCCGAACCTGGATGCCGCCCTCGACATTTTGGGAACGCATGCGGACGCGCTCATCGTGGCGGGGGCGACGGACATCGGCGTACGGATAAACAAGTCGCTGACTATTCCCCGCAAGATTCTGGATTTAAATCGCGTCGGCGAACTCATTGAAGCGCGGATTGAAGGCGGCGAAATAGTTCTCGGCGCCCGGGCCACCTGGTCGTCGATCGAAGCGTTGTGCCGCGAACACGCGCCAGAGTTCCACAAAATCGTTTCCGTTTTCGGTGCTCCGCAGATTCGCTATGTCGGCACGATTGGTGGCAACATCATCAACGCGTCGCCGATTGCCGATTCGCTACCGTTTCTGCACGTGATGGATGCAGCTCTCGAACTTCGCAGCAGGTCTGGCAAGCGCGTAGTAAGCATCAACGACTTTTATCACGGCTACAAAAAGTTCGATCTTCTACCGGGGGAACTGCTGACGCGCATACGCATTCCGTTGCTAAAGTCCGATGAAATGCTGAGGTTGTACAAAATATCGCGACGACGCGACTTGGATATTTCGACGTTCACGGCCGCAATTCGTGTGAAACTCGACGGTGACACAATCGCGTCTTCGTCAATTGCATTAGGTGCCGTCGGCCCAATTATAATTCGCCCACGAAAGACCGAAGATTTTCTTCGCGGCCAGCCGTTTTGCGAAACCACCATGCAACAAGCGGGTGAGATTGCGATCGCCGAAATAACACCGATCAGTGATGTCCGCGGCGCGGCGGACTACCGCTATCAGTTGGCGCGAAACGTCTTCTTAAAGTTTTTCTACGATTCGCAACCCCGCGCCGTCTTACTGTAGAGCAGGAATTTGAAATGCCGTCCGTAGGAAAATCAATACCGCATGATGCAGCGCTCGGCCATGTTACGGGCCAGGCTCCGTACATCGATGATTTGCGCCCGCTCGCTGGAGAGCTAGTAGTTGGTTTTGTTGGCAGCCCGATTGCCGCCGGGAAGTTGTTGGGCATCGATACCGCGGTCGCTCGTGCGACTCCAGGAGTTGTGGGCTGCTACACATCCTCGGACGTGCCCGGCCACAACATGTTTGGCGTCGTCGTGTTCGACGAACCGTTCCTGGCGGATGGCGAGCTTTTGTATTTGGGTCAGCCCGTGGTTGTGATCGCTGCCGAATCGCAGAATGCGCTGGAGCGGGCGCGCCAAGCGGTTCGGATCGAATTCGAAGCCGCGGAACCGCTCCTGGAGTTAAAGGAGTCAATCCGCCGGCAGAATTTCATCGGACCAACGCGGCGAATCGCCCGCGGTGATGTGGGTGCAGAATTGGCCGCGTCTGTTCACCGTCTCAACGGTGAGTTCACTAGCGGTGGCCAGGAGCAGTTCTACTTGGAGTCGCAGGCGGCAATCGCGTACCCGCGTGAGCAAGGCCAGGTGCTCGTGCATTCGTCGACGCAAAATCCGACCGAAATCCAGGCGCTCGTGGCCGAAATGCTTGGCGTTGGCCAGCACGAGGTGGTGTGTGAGTGCAAGCGAATGGGCGGGGCGTTCGGCGGTAAGGAGTCGCAGGCGGCGATCCCCGCGATGATGGCGGCACTTGTTGCGCGTAAAACTGGGCGCTCGGCTCGCGTCGTCTACAGCAAAGACGACGACATGCGAGTCACCGGCAAGCGGCACGAATACTTTAGCCGCTGGGACGTCGGTTTCGATGACGCAGGCCGCATTCAAGCCCTCCGCATCGAGTATTATTCGAATGGCGGCATCTCGACCGATTTGTCGCTCGCCGTGATGGAACGCACGCTGCTCCACACCGATAACTGCTATTTCTTGCCAACGGTTGAGTTGACCGGGCAAGTATGCTTCACGAACTTGCCCTCAAACACGGCATTTCGCGGCTTCGGCGGACCGCAGGCGCTGGTGGTCATCGAAAACATTCTGGAAACGATCGCAGAGCGATTGGGGCTCGATGCGTTCGATGTCCGGATGCGGAACTTGTACGGTGTCGGCGAACGCAACGTCACGCCATACGGGCAACTTTTCGACCGCAACCACCTACCCGAGATATTCGCCACGCTGGCGGCCAAGTCGCAATACCGCAAGTGGCGCGCTGACGTTGAACGCTTCAACGAGACTTCGCCAACACACGTCCGCGGCTTGGCGATGACGGGCGTGAAGTTTGGGATTTCGTTTACGACGAAGTTCCTTAACCAGGGCAACGCCTTGGTAAATGTCTACACCGATGGCACGGTGCAAGTATCGACGGGTGCGACCGAAATGGGGCAGGGCGTTAACGTCAAAATCCGTCAGCTCGTGGCGGACGAGTTCGGCATCGATATCGCCCGCGTTACCGTGATGTCGACCACTACGGAAAAGAACATCAATACTTCGCCAACTGCAGCGTCGTCTGGCACCGATCTCAACGGCGCGGCCGCGGTGAAAGCGTGCCGTGATATCAAGCGGCGGTTACGGCAATTTGCCGCCGGTCGCCTGGCCGATGCCGAGGCCGGAATTTCCCCGTCGGCTTCGCATATTCAGTTTCGCGATGGCAAGGTGCGCGACAGCCGGCGGCCGGACAAGACCATCCCCTTCGGTCAGTTGTGCGCCGAGGCGCGCCGCGAGCGCGTTGATTTAGGCGCCCGCGGGTTTTATGCCACGCCGGGCGTCGATTTCAACCGCGAAACAGGCCAAGGAACGCCGTTCTTTTATTTCACGCAAGGGGCTGCGGTCGCCGAAGTGCTGGTCGATCGTTTCACCGGCGAGCTGCGTGTGCCGCGAGTGGATTTGCTGATCGACATTGGCCGCTCGATCAATCCGGGCATCGATCGCGGTCAGGTGATCGGCGGCTTCATTCAGGGCATGGGCTGGGTGACGACGGAAGCACTCGTTTACGATGCGAAGGGTGATTTGCTTTCACACTCGCCGACGACTTATAAGATTCCTGCGATCACGGATGTGCCCGCAGTGTTCAATATCGCCACCTTCGATAACAATGACAATGTGCGAAACGTTTACCGAAGCAAGGCGGTGGGCGAGCCGCCGTTGATGTTGGGTATCGCGGTGTGGGCTGCGGCAAAAGATGCGATTGCGAGCCAGTCCCTCGCGGCGGCGGCTGAGCTGCTTCTTCCAGCGACCGGCGAAGAAATGCTGCGCTGCTTGACGATCGCCTCAAACGAAAAATCAGCGGCGAATACTGCGAAAGCGACGAACGGCATTACCGTGCCGAATTGAATTTTCTCCGCAGCTGACGCTGAGTAATTTTCCCCATGCCCACGCTGCACGGATTTGTCGAACGCTTGGCCGAGCTTTCTCAAGCCGGGGTGCCGTTCGTGTGCGTGACGATGGTTGCGGCAATCGGCAGCACGCCCAATGATGCCGGCAGCAAAATGCTGGTGCTAAGCGACGGCCTGGTCACCGGCACCGTAGGGGGCGGCCGAGTCGAGCACAAAGCGATCGATCGAGCCCGCGAAATGCTCTCGTTACCCGTCGGGCAAGCGCCGGCAACGGAGCTCGTCGAATGGAATCTTAAGCGCGATGTCGGCATGACATGTGGCGGTACGGTCAAATTGTTTTTCGAAACGTACAATCACAGCGATTGGCGAGTTGTTGTCTTCGGCGCGGGGCACGTGGCGAGCGAACTCGTCAACTGCATCGGCCGGCTCGATTGCCACGTAACATGCATCGATTCGCGATCCGAATGGCTCGATCGCATTCCGGCCGGCGGACGCCTTCGGAAAATCTGCAGCGCCGACCCACGTCAACTCGTAGGCGAGCTTGCCGATGACTCGTTCGTCATTTGCATGACGATGGGCCACGCCACCGACCGCCCGATCTTGGAAGAAATCGTCCGGCGAGGCCGCAAGTTCCCGTATTTAGGCGTGATTGGCAGCCAGGCCAAGCGGGCAGTGCTCGTCAAAGAATTGACGGCCGTTGGTTTTTCGAACGAAGAAGCGAACGCCTTCGAGTGCCCGATCGGCCTCGATCTGGGGACGAACCAACCCGGCGAAATCGCGATCAGCGTCGTCGCGCAACTCATTCAGAAGCGCGACGAGTGGCGCGAAAAGCGTTAAGCCATCGTCGGCACGGCGAACTTTTCTCGATACTCGCGGTGCAGATATTTGTTGGCGCGATCCGCCCCGTCGCCGACAAACTTCTGCTTTTCCGAGTCGAACTCCAAGGTTGGTCCGAGCTCGAACTTCGAGTTCTTCAGCTCGACGCCATTCTTCTTAAGGTGGCCTTCTATCAGCTCGACCAGATTGTCCCACGGCTTGTAATTATTGCGCACCGCCAGCGCCTGTTCGTGGTCGTACTCGGTGCCGGACCGGCGAGCCGCGTCGGCCAAATTGCACCATGCAGTCGATTGATGGCCAATCTGAATTTCCGCGTTCAGTTTCGAACGATCGTGGGCAAATACGGCGTCGACAAAGTTCCGCTGATGACCCGCGCCCGAATCTCCTTTGAATTTGCGAATGATTTCACCCTTAGGGCTGCGTGCCGACCCCGAGCCGCGGCCACCCTCGTAGAAACCGTTTTCGCACTGAATCACGTAGCCTGTGGCAATATCGTCGACCTTGAGGCCTTTCGAGCCCGCCCCGTTCGAAAGGTTGCTCAGGCCGAATAAGATCGGCGTCGAGCCAGATTCGTAGTAAGCGAAGCATACGTTTGGCGTTTCGCCGGCGTCATCCCACACGACTCGACCGCCTGCGGCGGAAATCTTTTTTGGGAACGGGCACTTATCAAGCAGCACCACGTTCACGGCGTCATCCAGCACGTGAACCCCCCAATTGCCCATTTCGCCGTTGCCCGTGTTCCAATCCCAGTGCCAATCGTAGTGGAGCTTGTCACGATAAATTGGTTCATCCCGCGCGGGGCCAAGCCACAGATCGTAATTGACTGTTTTCGGAATTTCGAGCGGCGTCGCTCGTTTGCCGATGGGTTGGCGAGGTCCGAACCGGCACACTTGAGCGTACTTAATATTTCCCAGTTCCCTATTATCGTGCAAAAACTCTTTGATCTCCGCCTGCATCGGATCGGATCGCTGCTGTGTGCCAAGCTGCACGATGCGATCGAGTTTGCGAGCGGCGGCGACGACCTGCTGGCCTTCCCAATGGTTATGCGACAGCGGCTTTTCCACATACACATCCTTGCCGGCCTTCATCGCCCAAATCGCCGCGAGGGCGTGCCAGTGATTGCAAGTCGCGATCGCCACGGCGTCGATGTCACGATCGTCCAGCAGCTTGCGCAGGTCGCCATACTTCTTCGCGCCTTCGTACTTCTTGGCGGTTTGATCGAGGCGTTCCTCGTCCACATCGCAGATTGCAGCGATGCGGACGTTGCTCAGTTCTTTGAACTTCGGCAGCAGTTCATTCGCTCTTCCGCCGGCGCCGATAAAGCCCATGTTAAGCTTTTCGTTTACGCTCTTCGCCCGAACCGGCTTTACGAGAAGTGCCGCGCCAACCGCCGCGGATTGTTGCAAAAAGTAACGACGATTCATGCCTGCCATTTTTGCCTGCCCTGTGATCGCGAAAGGTTCATGGGTCTGAATGGACGCCGACCGGGCGTCAACAACGTCCCCGCCCCTCGACTTTTAAGATAGCAGGAGGTCGTGGCCGCGAACAAGTTTCGGCCCAAACGGCGATTTTTTGGCGCGCAAAATTGGCGAAAATTAAGCCTCGGCCGCCCGTAATACAGATTCCGCAATCCGAACGCTGCCCCCGCGATTCACGTCACTAATTTTCTCAAAGTCGCCCCGCACGGCCTTGAGCGCGTATCGCTCGCGGTCGATTTCGGTCGCGGTGCGAAAACCCAGACGCCGAAAAACGGGCAATGGCGGGCACCAGCCTTGGACCGCGTGCTGAAGTAAAAACGCCGCCACGACGGCTGGCAGCGCAAACCAACGGCGATTCACTGAAGCGCCCAGCCCTGCGCCGATGAGCACGGCGCTGGCCGCATTCGCCTCAAGTACGCGCTCGATATCCCATTCCGCATCGAGTTCATCAAGCCGGCGCTGGATTGCGGTTGGACCCGCGTGCCGCAACCGCGTAATGCTCCGCTCCGTTTGCCGCCTGATACGCTCATTCGCGGTTACCGATGTGTGCTGTGGAACGCGATCGACGATGGTGGGGACCATGGCATCCTCGCTTGTCTTACGATCAATTTTTCGCAAACTTAGCGATATGAATCGCAAACAGCGTGCCGCAAAGTCGCACTTATATTGCTAAAACTTCCGACATCGGCCCGTCATTCGACGGGCCGATGCAGTCGGTAGGTCTTATACCCTCCACCCACATTCACCGCGTTAAAACCGCGCTGCCGCAAAATCCGCGTCGCGAAATACCCGCGCTGCCCAACTTGGCAATAAACGGCGATTTGCCGATCGTTCGGTATTTCGCCAAGTCGCGCGCGCAAATCATCGATGGGAATGTTAACCGCTTTAGGAAAGTGGCCGCCGGCAAACTCCTCTGGTGTGCGAACATCCACCAGGTACGGCTCCTGAGCAAGCACATATTCCACGTCGATCTGCGGGTGATCATCGCGCACAAGCCCCGCGGCCACAAAGCCCGCCATGTTTACAGGATCCTTCGCCGCCCCGTATTGCGGCGAATACGCCAGCTCCATCTCCTCCAAATCGAAAACCGTCAGGCCCGCTTGAATGGCAACGGAAAGCACGTCAATTCGCTTGTCGACGCCCGCGCCGCCGACTGCCTGCGCCCCGAGCACTTTGCCCGAATGAGGCTCGAAGATCAGTTTAAGGGCCATGCCCTCGGCGCCAGGAAAATAACCGACGTGGTTTGCCGGATGAACGTATACCTTGCGATACGAATGCCCGATGCGTTGCAGCGATTTCTCCGAAGCTCCTGTTAGAGCCGCCGTGCGATCGAAGACGCGCACGATTGCCGTTCCCTGCACACCGCGAAATCGCGATGCTCGGCCGAAAATATGATCGGCTGCAATCCGCCCTTGCCGATTCGCAGGTCCGGCGAGCGGCACTTGGGTCGGCGCGCCGGTCACGTAATCTTTCGTTTCGATAACATCGCCCACGGCGTAAATATCCGGGTCACTCGTCTGCATTTGGGGACTCACCCGAATGCCGCCGCGCGGGCCGAGCTCCAGGCAAGCATCGGCCGCAAGCGCGCTTTCGGGCAGTACACCGATGCCCAGGATCACCAGCTGTGCCGGCAAGGACTTGTCCGATTTCAATTCTACCGCCAGCCCGCCATTCGTTTTCGTAAACGATGAGGCAGAATCATTGAGCAAAAGTGCGGCGCCCTTACTCGCAAGGTGCTCCGCGATTGGCGTTGTCATTTCTTTGTCAAACGGCGGCAGGATTTGATCCTGCAGTTCAACAACCGTCGTATGAATCCCACGCCGAACGAGACTCTCAACGAGCTCCAACCCAATAAAGCCCGCCCCGACAACAACCGCATCGCGTACGCCGTTCTGCATCGTCGCCATGATGCGATCCATGTCCTGTAAGGTTCGCAGCGTGTAGATGCCGGGTAAATCGATCCCCTGTAACGGCGGCCGAATGGGCGCAGCGCCGGGCGCCAGAATCAATTTGTCGTAGGACTCAGAGTATTCAGCTCCGGTCGGAAGATCGCGAATGCGAATCGTTTTGGCGGCACGGTCAATCGACTCGGCGCTTGACCGCGTACGCACTTCTAAATTGAATCTGGCGCGCATCCGTTCGGGCGTCACGATCAGCAGTTTATCACGCTGCACAATCTCGCCGCCGATGTGATACGGCAGGCCGCAGTTGGCGAACGAAATATCCGGCCCGCGCTCGATGAGCAAGATTTGGGCGTCTTCGCTGAGCCGCCGCGCTCGGGCAGCGGCCGAGGCGCCGCCGGCAACGCCACCCACAATGACCAGCTTCATGCTTGAATTTCCAGAGGCGTTGCAAAGGCCGCATTATGCCCGTTTAGGGCATGCGATGGATACGGCGAACCGTGTCCACGAGCCGGTCGATTTCGTCATGGGTGTTGTACAGCGAAAACGACGGCCGCACGGTGGTTTCTAAACCAAATCGCCGAAGCGACGGTTGGGCGCAGTGATGCCCGGACCGAACGGCGATGCCCTGCAGGTTGAGGAGGCGACCGACTTCCTCGGTGCGGCGATTCGGCAGCACGAAGCTGACCACGCTCACCTTTTCGCGCGCGGTGCCGACGATTCGCAAGCCGTTGATTTTAGACAAACCGTCCGTAGCGTGCTCCAGCAACTTGTGCTCGTAGGCCGCGATGTTCGGCAAGCCGATGCGACTCACATAATCGAGCGCCGCGCCAAGACCCACTGCATCTGCAATATTGGGCGTTCCTGCTTCGAACCGCGCCGGCGCTTCGGCATAAGACGTTTCTTCGAACGTCACGTTACGGATCATGTTGCCGCCACCCTGCCAGGGCGGCAGGATATCGTGCAGCTCTTCCTTGATGTACACCGCGCCAATGCCGGAGGGCCCGAAGATCTTGTGGCCGGAGAACACAAAGAAATCCGCCCCCAACTTCTGCATGTTCACCGGGATGTGGGCGACCGACTGGGCGCCATCGATGATAACACGCGCCCCGTAGCGCTTGGCCATCTGCGTCATTTCTTCGACCGGCAGCAGCGTGCCAAGGCTGTTCGACGCCTGCGTAAGGGCCACAACTTTGGTCCGCGGACCGAGCAGCTTTTG
>DATBAY010000177.1:0-8699 GCA_036271295.1 Lacipirellulaceae bacterium
TACGACGTCATCAAGGCTGGCATCGCCGATGTCAACGGAACCGAAATCGCCTCGGGCAACGATACGGCATGGCGCCAGGTTTTCAATTACGCACAAGCGCTCGCCGCAAATCCGACCGTCAACGCCAATCTTTATTGGACGCTCCAAGGCCTGAACCCCGATGGTACGCGCAACCCAAGTTTGCCGGTGCTCGTGGACATGGACAATTTGATCGACTTCATGGCGGTCATTTTTTACACGGGCGGTTACGACACTGGGCTATCGCAATTTCTGAATAACAATCAGGGAAATAACTGGTTCGGTATTTACAACCACACTACCGCGGATCAGGGTTTCCAATTCTTCATCCACGACAACGAGCACTCGCTGGGTGCGCAAGAAGATCCGGTCCATGGATCCCAAAACATCGACCGCACCGGCCCCTTCAACAACGGCAACCAGCACAACTATTCGCAGTACAATCCGCAATATCTGCATCAAGACTTGCTGGCTAGTCCCGAATACAAGCAACGGTTCATCGACGAAGTTCAGCGGCTGTTTTTCAACGACGGCGCGCTGACGGTCAACAACGACATTGCGCGCCTAATGGAGCGCGTCAATGAAGTCGACCCAGCGGTCATCGCCGAAGCTGCCCGCTGGGGTGACTCCAAAGTTACAGTTCCCCGCAACAAAACTACGTGGCAAACGGAAATCAACTGGCTGATCCAAACGTATTTCCCAACGCGGGGCACGACCGTGCTCAATCAGCTTCATGGCGATGGTCTGTACTCCTTCCCCGCACCCACTTTCAGCCAACTCGGCGGTACCGTGCCGCTGTGGTATCCCCTCACTTTTTCCAATGCGATGGGCGTCATCTATTACACGACCGATGGCAGCGACCCGCGGCTGATCGGCGGCGCAGTCAGTCCAACTGCCAAAGTTTTTACCGGCCAGATCGCGATCTCCGGCAACATGGTCGTGAAAACGCGATCGCTCTCCCTCGGGTCATGGTCCGGAATAGTTTCTGCAAGCTTCAACACAGTCGAAGTGCCCGGCGATTACAACGGCAGCGGCACTGTAGATCAGTCAGACTACAACGTATGGCGAACGAACTTCGGGTCTGCGACTTCCTTAGCCGCCGACGGTAATCATAACGGCGTCGTTGACATGGCCGATTACGTTCTGTGGCGCGCCAACTTGGGAAACTCGATGTCGTTCGGCGCGGCAATCGATACGTCGGAAGACGATTTGGCCGCAATCCTGGCCCGATGGTACGCCGAGGTCGCCGCAACACCGATCGCCACCGCCGCAGGTCACTCATCGGCCTCTGGTATCGTAGATCCCATCAGCGCTCGGCCCGATCTATTAATTAGCCGACCATTTATTAGCATCACGAACGCCCCACTGTCCGCGCCACGAAGCGAGCATCTTTTCACGCTGCGGGCAGACGAATCTCCGAACGCCCAGAACAATCTTCTCCTTATGATGGGGACCGGCGCACAGCCGCAGCCAACAAGCGGCTCGACGGGAATTGCCCGCGAGTCCGCATTTGCCCAACTGGATGAAGATTGTCTTTCGGACGAAGCCGGTCTGCAGCCGAACCTTGGCTCGGGCACGTCAGCCGAACTGCTGGCGGCGAATTTCGGCCGGCCGAACTGAATCAGCGCAAAGAGTGTCGCGGGACGGGGTTTCGCCCGCTGCCCGCCCAGTGTAGAATTTGCGTTAATATCGCCTGCCGCTCCAACGGCCAGGCGGCACGGCACCCATTGGTCACTCCAGCGGGCTGTCTGTCTTTGTTGGGTTTTAGGTAATCCAACAAGCTCCGCCAGCGTAGCTTCAATTGGCAGAGCACCGCATTCGTAATGCGGGGGTTATCGGTTCGACTCCGATCGCTGGCTCTCTTTAAACCGCTTAATAGAAGTCCGGAGCTATTTCGACATGTCGATCGGCACAGATTCCATCGTCAAACAAATCGTCCTTTCCCCGAGCGGCTTCGGCCCGAATGAAATCGTTCAAATCGTCGGGTCGATCGGCAAGAGCTACGCCAACTACCGCGAGCTCCGCGAAGCAGCTGCCGAGCTCGAAGAGCAACCTAATCGCAGCCCCGCCACCAACGCTCGGCTCGGCGTCTGTCTATATCTCTTAGGCCGATACACTCCGGCGATCGAAACACTTTCGCATAGTGATGGCGGCGCCCTCACTCACTTCTACTTGGGCAAAGCCTTTCTCGCCCTCGACAAATACGCCGAAGCGCTGAGCGCCTACGACTCGGCCGAGAAAGCGGGCTACTCGAAAGATCAGGTCGCCCTCGCCCGCGCCGAAGCGCTCCGGTACAACAACCGCGCCCAGGAAGGCATGGATCTGCTCAACCGCCTCTCCGGCGCCGTCGAACAAACTGCTGAATACCTCTATCAACGCGCTGCCACGGTCTCGGCCCTCGGCGGCAATCCGTCGGAAGTCGTCGCCTTACTCGAGCGCGCCGTTGCCGCCGATGGCACCCACGCCGGCGCCCTGTTCGGTCTGGCTCTCGAAAACGACCGCCACGGCAACGACAGCTACGCCCGCGATCTCTACGAGCGCGCGGCCGGCCAATTCCCCACGCACGTCGGCACGCTGCTCAATCTCGGCGTGCTCTACGAGGACATGCAGCAGTACGAAAAAGCGCGCCAGTGCTACCGCCGCATTCTCGATGTCTTCCCGAATCACCCGCGCGCTCGCCTCTTCGCGAAAGATGCCGACGCCGCTCGCGATATGTACTACGACGAGGACGCTCGCCGCCGCCAGGATCGTCTCAGCCAGGTGCTGGGCATCCCGGTCACCGATTTCGAGCTCTCCGTCCGCAGCCGCAATTGCCTGCAAAAAATGGGCGTCATGACGCTCGGCGATCTCACCCGCACCAGCGAGCAAGAACTGCTCGCCAGCAAGAACTTCGGCGAAACTTCTCTCGTTGAAATTCGCGACATGCTGCAATCGAAAGGCCTCGAGCTCGGTCAGTTCGCCGATCAGATCCGCGAAGAAGAGCCGGTCTACGACCCCGAAACCCTCTCCGCCGACGAACGCGCCCTGCTCGATCGCCCGATCGCCGACCTCAACCTCTCGGTTCGGGCCCGCAAGTGTATGGTCCGCCTCGGCCTCTCGACCGTCGGTGAACTCCTCCGCCGCACCGGTGACGACTTGCTCGAATGCAAAAACTTCGGCGTCACCAGCCTCAACGAAGTCCGCGAAAAACTCACGCTCCACAACCTAAAACTCCGCGGCGACTGATGACCGAGAGCTGGTCAAACTTCGGAGTCGTCTCAACGAATGTTACTTGAGCTTTCACGAGCGCTGTGTGAAAGCAAAATGCCGGCGAGTCTTTGAACAAGCAGCACAGACGGATTTCCGTCGGCGAAAGTAATAGTCGATAGTATTCGATCGCCGCTGCCGCCGAAGCTCCGCGATCTCGCTGCAGAAATCGTGTGTCGCCAATTTAAATTCACAATCGACAAGAACCCTGACGGAGTTGTTCTGACCCTTTGCTCCTCCTTTGTTTCCTCGTACTTGAGATTGAACATGTCGAACCGCGTAGATTCCGACTGTTGATTTGCTTCTATTTTACGGGGTCGACCTAGTCTCCCGCCGACGGCCGCATTGGTGGTCGAATAGCAATCGGCTTGACCAATTGAGGCCCAGACACCGCGACTAGTTGCCACGCTCGATTTCAGAAATCGAGATGAACTAGTTTGCTGACCGATATGGACCGTGATACGGTTCGGATATGACAAAGTTCCTATTATTTCCCGCTACGCTCGTACTGCTCATTTCGGGTGTCGCATTTGGCGACATTTCGAAACCAGATACGTCTAACTTGCCAATAGATACGGCATATACATACGAAATGCCGGTCGGGAAGAACTTGGGTGGAGAAAAGGAAACTCGGTCTCTCGCAGAGCTAATTCAACAGACTCTTATGCGAAAGCGCGGCGAGAAATCTGCCGGCTCAGGCTTTGCCGTGGAGGGCGACCTTGTCACTGCCTTGCGCAAATCGCTCGATGTTTTGAAGTCGGACGCTCCAGCAGCAAACGAAGTGAAAAGCGATCAACCGTGGCTGTTTTTCTTCACAAGAAATAGCGGCCAATTCGTACACCTTGAGAGCATTAAGCAGACAGGTACCGAATTCACCATACGTTTTCGATTCGTACCCCACGACACAAAAGAATTAACACGGCACTTTGCGCTGATCCCGCTTTCGGGTTTGCATCCCGGAAAATACAAGGTCCTTCTTGCACCGTGCCCATACGACGATGCTTCTATCAAAGAGGGATATCAGCCGCCGTCAGAAGCGACGATCGAGAAGACGGTTTGCCGCCCATTTGAATTTACGGTCAAGTAGCCTGAGTAACGAAAGGGGAGGAAGATGAGCCGATTCACTGCAATAACTGTGAGCCCGTTACTTGCGCACATCATTTTCAATCATGCCGCCGCGAGTACGACCAGTATCGGCATAGACGGCATTCATGCGAATGGGTTGACGTTACCAAATGGCCTTCCCCTCAATGGGGACGGTATCCAGATAGGACAAGTCGAAACGTTTCGACCTGCTGTGCCAATGACAGACACTGCAGCAAACGCCGACGTCCATCCGGCGACGTCAACTCTGCTCGATGGGCAGGCCCTTTTTGCAAACATGGACCTTGGTGACGGCCACGCGACGCGCGTCGCAAGCGTAATGATCTCGACTGACAAGGTGGACAGTAACGCAAATGGCGATGCACCACAAGGAGTCGCACCCGCTGCTGAACTTCATTCGTCCGGGTATCTGATGAGTGGAAATACAACCGTAGCCTATGAAGACGCGATAATCACACTTCAATATGTATCCGGATTCCAGATATGAGGGCCGTGAATAACAGTTGGGGGAAACCGAAGGAGAACACTACAGATGCGATGGATGGCAATTCCAAGTTAACACTTGCCGTCGATTGGCTAGCAAATCGATATCCAAACGTTCTTCAAGTCATTGCCGGCAATGAATCCGGGGCAGCAGGTCCCCTTCCGACCGACAATTACAACGGAATAACGGTTGGTGCGGCTACTCTCGACAAGAATGGCGTATATGCGGAAGTTGGAACCGTAAATACTTACGACGATGACGCCTTCGGTGCCCGCACGTCTGTCTCCCTACTGGCACCTGGCGAACCTGTTGAAACGGGAAATCTAAACAACACTGAAACTTTTGTCGCAGGTACATCGGAAGCAGCACCGCATGTGACCGGAACGGTGGCGCTTTTGCAACACTACGCCGAGTACCAAGCTACGAATGTGGGGGCGCCACAGTGGACAGCGAATGCAGCTCGGCATGAGGTGATGAAAGCCGTCCTTATCAATTCCGCTGACAAACTTAAGGACACCGGAGACGGAAATCTGCTTGGTATGGAACACACAGCTGTCGACGGCTGCGATTCCATGGGAAACAATTGCAGCACATGGCTAAATTCGAGTGCATACACGGACGACACCATCCCACTTGATATCAGAATGGGCGCCGGTCTCTTAAACGCTAACCGAGCTCTGAAACAGTTCAAAAGTGGTGCGTACGGCCCAAATGCTGCCCAAGTTCCTGCAATTGGATGGGACCTGGGCACTACAGGTGGCGATGACACAGTCAACGTCTATGCCTTGGCACAACCACTAAAGGCCAATAGCTTTGTTTCTATCACCTTGAATTGGGATCGCCAAGTTTTTTTCAACGTCGATAGTGGCACGGCCAACAAGTTCGACCGTGGTGACACCTTCTTTCCAGACTGTTGTCTCGCCGCACTAACGCTTTATCTGATGCCTGCAGGACAAACAGACTTGTCAAGCGCGGTTGCACGATCCATCAGTGCGGAGATGAATCTGCAGCACATCTTCTTCCAGATCCAGGATACGCAGAAGTACGAGATATGGGTTAAACAAGTCAATTCGTCGTTCGGTGAATCAACCGATTACGGCTTGGCATGGTGGACGGTTGCCGCAGCCACGCAAGCTTCACTAGGCGATTTCAACGGCGACGGAGTTGTCGACTCCCAGGATTACAACGTGTGGCGTTCTGATTTCGGCAGTGGCAATGCGGCCGCCGACGCAAACGGCGACGGCGTAGTCAACGCTGCCGACTACGTTGTGTGGCGAGATCATCTAGGCCAATCCGTCGGAAGTGGGGCGGGCAGTGCCGGCTGCCGTTCCCGAGCCTACAACGCTCGCATCTTTGACACTCCTCTTTGCCTTGGTCGCGCAAATCCGCCGTAGATCCGCATGATTCTTCCGCAGGTTCCCTCGCAAGGCGGCCAACCATAGGGCTTTGCCCAAAAATGGATCATAGGAGGCGTCTCCGACGCCGATATCGCGCTGCAACACAAAACGTTGTGGCGTAGTGACACAAGTCGGTGGGTGCGAGGTCAGAGACCCCGCCTACAAGCTTTTTCGGCGACGCTCTCCTCATGCCAACTTCCGCATTCGCCTTCGAGGTTCTCCACGAGGACACCCAGACCCGCGCCCGCCGCGGCCGCTTTACCACGCCTCACGGCGTCGTCGAAACTCCCGCGTTCATGCCCGTCGGCACCCTCGGCACCGTGAAAGGTGTCGACCCCGGCCGCCTCCGCGAAACCGGCGCGCAAATGATCCTCGCGAACACGTATCACCTCGCGCTCCGCCCGGGCGAAGCGACCGTCGCCGCCCTCGGCGGCCTCCACGCGTTCATGGGTTGGGACGGCCCGATTCTCACCGACAGCGGCGGTTTCCAAGTCTTCAGCCTCGCCGACCGCATGACGTTCGACGAAACCGGCGTGAAGTTCCGCTCGCACATTGATGGCGCGGCCGTCGAGCTCACGCCCGAAAGATCCATTGCCGTCCAAGAACAACTGGGCAGCGACGTCGCCATGGTCTTCGATCACGTCGTCGCCTTGCCGAACGATCGCGAGATCGTTGCCGACGCCATGCGCCGCAGTCTCCGCTGGGCCGAACGCTGCAAAGCCGCGGCCACGCGCTCCGACCAGGCCCAGTTCGCCATCGTCCAAGGCGGCCTCGACCCCGAGCTCCGCGCCGAATCCGCCGAACACTTAGTCGCGCTGGATTTCGTCGGCTACGCCATCGGCGGCCTCAGCGTCGGCGAACCGCCGCCCGAAATGTACGCCGCCCTCGATGTCACCACGCCGCTCCTCCCGCGCGATAAACCGCGTTACCTCATGGGCGTCGGCCGCCCCATCGATCTCCTCGAAGGCATGGCCCGCGGCGTCGACCTATTCGATTGCGTCATGCCCACCCGCAACGGTCGCAACGCGCTCGCTTTCACCGACGCCGGCCCAGTCCGCCTCCGCAACCAGCAATTCGCACAGGACCGCGAACCGCTCGACCCATCCTGCCCGTGCATGGCCTGCCGTCACAGCCGCGGCTACCTTCGCCACCTCTTCCAGGCGAACGAAATGCTCGGCCCCATGCTCGTCTCCCATCACAACCTGACCTACTACCAGCGCCTCGCCGCTGATGCCCGCCAAGCCATCGCCGAAAATCGGCTCTCGGCGTACCTCAGCGAACGCCGCCAAATGTGGATCGCCGCCGATTCGCCAACGGATAACTAACATCCGGGCTCCCAGTAGCGGGTCAGTTGAGTTAGGGATGGGCCTGAGTAAGGGTGGCTGGGGCACCGCCCCAGTGGACGTATCTGGGGCGGTGCCCCAACCACCTTAATTCCTTCTCAAAATCTTTTCCTTGAACTGCACTGCTAACCTCCTCCCATCCGCCCTTGTCCGTTGCGGCGCTTGACCTTATGATGACTGACCCATCGTAATCCGGTGGCGGTTCGCCCACTCCGGTCGGGTCGATTTCCTGTCCATATCGGACCGGTTTGTTCCCCGGTTTTGCCCTGTGATCGCGTATTTGTATCACTTTTTGCTGCTGGCAGAGGCCGACAGTGGAGGTGCTGCGCCCGCCGCGGGCCAGCAAGCCGACCCCAACGCCCTGCCCCGTCTGTTGGGCATGATTCTGATCACCGGCATCCTGTTCTATTTCATCATGCTCCGGCCGCAGAAGAAAAAGGACCAGGAGGTTAAGAATCGCGTCAACAATTTGAAAGAAAACGAACGCGTCGTCACCATCGGCGGCATCCACGGCGTCGTCACCAACGTTCAGCGCGATCAAGAACGGGTCACGATCCGAGTCGACGAAGCCACCGGCACGAAACTCCGGATCAACATGTCGGCGATTGCCCGAGTCATTACCGGCGACGAAGAATCACCCGCCGCGAGCGGAAACAAATCATAACGAAGTACGAAGGCGCCGCGGGCGGATGCAGCGACCCGGCGGAATGACTGGAAAATGAATCAAATCAATAAAAAAATCGAACGGCGCTGGCTAACCTGGATCGCGGTCGTGGCCACCGCGCTCATCGCCAACTCCGCAATCAGCTGGGCCCAACCGGCCGCCCCCGCGACCAAAGCAGAAGCTCCGGCCGCGTCGGATTCGGCGGCTAAGGCGCCCGCTACGGAATCCGCAGCCAAAACAGATGACAAGGCCGCTGCGCCGGCCGACTCGAAGTCCACGCCGGCCGATACAAAAACCACGCCAGCGACCGACACGACGAAGCCGTCTGCCGAGGCGCCACCCGCCGAATCCGAATTAACGAACGGCGCCGCCGAAAAAACTGCTCCACCTTCGTCCACCGATAAGAAGAATCCCAGCGACTCCTCAATGCCGGCCGGCAAATC
>DATBAY010000178.1:0-10275 GCA_036271295.1 Lacipirellulaceae bacterium
GTCTGCAGCTTGTCTTGCCGCTGTTGCAACGTTCCGATGCACCACTTATAGCCGTTGTCTGGGTCGCTTGACGAACTCGGGAACGTCGTGCCACCGATCGTCGAAAGCCCTTGTAAAAACGTGATCGCATTCGCCTGCTCCGAGCCCGACGCTGTCGGCTCGAATACCGCTCCGAACGCAATGCAGTCGATCTCCACGGGCCGCTGCGGCTGGCCAAATCCAGGCGGGCTGTCCGTATCCATCGCGCAGATCTTCTGCGCCACTGCTTTGCACGAAGTCGCCGGATCGGTCGACGACGTCGATGCCGTCCCGAACGAACCTACTTTGTAATAAGACTGGTACGCGCCGTTATTGCTGAACGTCGCCGTACTCGATTGGTTCGCCATACCGTCCGTTTCCAAAATCACGATCTTATGCGCCCCTTTGCGCCCCAGTCCGCCCACGCCGCTCGCCACCAAGCTCTGGTTCGAGCTGAACTGGTTGTAGGCCAGCATGAAACCATAGTCGGTCGCCGTATTGGAGTTGTAGTCGCCGTGCGCCCGGGGCGTTTGCATACCGTTCGAGTCCCACGGCCGCACATCCGCCGTGCTGCTATTCGGCGGATACCACAATGCGTTTGTCAAAGAATCCACGTCTTTTGTGAACGGCACTTGCGGCGTTCCGAATGCTCCAACCTCAGTCGGCTCGCCCGTGTACGGCGGCCGGTTGAACATGATCAACGAAACCAAGTCGTTCGGATGATTAATCTTCACGTCTTGCAATGCACCAGCAACACCGAGCTTCGCCGCGATCATCGAAACATCGTGCGACGTTCCCGGTAGCAATCCCGTATCCGAGATGTACTGCACCATTGTCATTGGCCCAAACCACAAACGATGCCGCGGCCGCTTCGGATTGTCGCTCGTACCGACAAATGGCGTCGTGCTTCCATCCGGTCCCGTAATCGTCGGCGTCCTGCTCGAGCCGGCCGTGAAGTCAGGCCCGTAGCTGCACGTTGAACTCCCTGAATGCTGAATAGTACCCAGCGGATCACGCCACACGCCAACCACGTAGTCGATGTACTCCTTCCAGAAACGCTGATCCGCGTTCGTGATCGTGTTATTCAACTTCGTGTGATCGTACGACGCCGCAGGCACGTCCGTCGGGATCGAGCTGTAGTACAAAACGTTTCCGGCTCGCAATTGCGACGGGAATATATTAGGGCTCGCCTTGATCCACGCCAGAATAGCCTTGTAATTGATCCGATAGTTGCCCGACGGGTCATTCCAAGCACCCGCACTTGACCACAAATTCAAATTACTGCTCACGGGCGCCGTGCCGGCATTATTCAGAAAGTACAGCTTTCGCCAGTCCCAGCCCGTTGCCGCGCTGCCCCAAGCCGGGAACGATGTCGTGTTGCCAGCCGTTGGCTTCACGTCACTTGGCTCCGGCGGCCACACGAAAAACGTCTTTCCCCAGTAACCCGGGCCCTGCGTGTATCCGTAGAATGTCGCGTACTTCTTCGCCGCGCTTGTATCGCTCCAGCTTAGAAGGCACTTGCCCGAAGTGGCCGTCAAATAAACGTCGCCGCTCACCGGAGCCGTCGTCGTGTTCGCCGCCGGCGTAAATGCGGCCACACCAGATGCCCCAAAATTATTCTGCCAGAAATCCTTCACCAGCGGCGTGATTCCATTCACGGTTTGCGTAACATTGCACATGCCCACCCGCGTGTCGCTGCTCGTGCACTGCAAGGTGGCCAGCGATGAAAACGTCGTGGCGTACGGCCCCCAATTCGGAAATACCGGGTCCGTATTATTCGGCGTCCCATTCATCGTTCCTAGGTAGGACTCGCAATTCCACAAATCACTCTCGTTATTCATCGAGCCCGAGTAGTCCAGCACGATCGCAATATCTCGCGGCCGGTGCGCGGCGGTCGACGTCGCGCTCACCGTGGTCATTTTCGAACCCAGCACCTTGGCAAAAGTCGTGCTCACCGTGTGCGTAATCGTCACCTTCGTGAGGTTGTAGTTATCCGGTGCAACGGCGGGAATTTGTGGCGTGAATATCTGTCCCGCAACGTCGTAGTGATACGATCCGTGGCTTACCGCCACTTCGCCCGCCGTGATGTTTGTTCCCAGAATTTGATAGGAGGTAGCCGCACTCGACGCGGCCGCCGTCGCCGCCGATAGGTCCTGCGTTCCATCTAAGCTTCGCGCGCCGGCAATTGCCGAGGCATCCGCCGCTGCCTGGCAGGCGCTCTTCGCCAACGCCAACCGGCCGATATCCACCGCCAACGCTACGACGCCCACCAGCGCCACCATGCCCACCGCAACCAGTGGAATAATTAGGCCGCGACGTTCTTTCAGTTGTTTAGGACGCATGGCGCCACTCCCCCTGTCACACGGTTCCGCAATCGGTCAGTTCGCTTCGCAATCCACCAGCGCCTTGGAACTCATCGACACTGGATTCTTGATCATGCTAAAAGTCGGCACGTTCGGCACGAAATTACCCGTCACTTGTACCGCAATACACTGCCCATTCCCCGCCTTCGTAAACGGACCGATGTTCGCGCCCGTCGTCGGGTCGGCCTGATAAACCTGCACGTTCATCCCCGAAAGTGCCAGCTTGCCCATACCGGTTGTGACGATGTTCTGAATGTCTGTCGTTGTCAGTGTCGTCGTTCCAACCGCCGCTTGACGCGCCGCCGTACGCGTCGCGTTCACTAGCACCTGCTTCGTCGCAATTGCTCGACCGATGTCGAAAATCGCGAACATAAACGCAAACACGAGTGGTAGCGCGAGGGCCGTTTCCACCGCGGTCGATCCGCGGCGCCGTCTTTGAGTAGCGCGTCGAAACATGGGTGCACGTCTGAGTAGTCGTTGGTCAAGAACCGGCCGGCGCGGAGATGTTCGTCGGATAAGGATTGACTCGCGCCGAAGAATAGTAGGCTGTCGCCGTTATCGTTTTACTATCGTTAATCACAAAACCTGAAACGCCCCACTTCACGTCCTTGAAGGGCACTGTCACCGTCACTTGCAACTTGTCGAGCGTGCTCGCGGCCTTCACATCCGTGCCCGAGTGGGTCAGGTTCGCAACCGTCACCACGGCGTGCGTCGTCGAGATTCCGCTCACCGTGAGCGCACCCAACACAGCCGCCTTCACTTGTGCGTTGGTCGACTCCCCAATCGAGGCCAGCCGACCGCCGTATGCCGCCGCATGTTGCAATACAATTGTCGAGTTGATGGCAGGACCGAGCTCGCACATCCCCAAAAACAGTCCGACGAGCACCGGCATCACCATCGCCACTTCCACCAAGGCAGTTCCGCGGCGCGAGCGATTGTGTTTGAGTCTCGTAGTCATTTCTCATTCCAAGCAGAGTTCCACCTGTCTACCAAACCCTATCTCACGATCGCCCCACCTGCGCGAGAATGTCGCCCCCTCGGACAAAAAAACTTGCTCTCTGCCCCGGTTCGGCCGGACGGCGCACGACAATCCACCTTTGCGTTCCGTTTTGTAAACACGCCTTGCCACTTCGTTGTGCCCGCACCTCATCGCCACCTATGAACTCGCATAGGACGAGCACTTGGCGAACCTGCTTCAGCAGGCGGGGGCCATAGGGGATAAGGCACATATTGTGCGGTTGTCACCGGCCCGCGAAACGCCAGCGCTCGCGCTGCGCGTACAAGTCCACTAGGCGTTCGTCAGTCGGGTTTCGCCATTGACCGACACTCGCACCCACGCCCTCGCTCCGCGCTGCCGGGGACAAAACCCAGCTGCTTTTGTCCCCGGCGCCGGAACGCCGACTCTATTTCCCCGGATTTTATCCCCTGCCTACCGGACAAAATAAACGAATTTAGTGCCCAAACATCGTGTTGACGATTCCGGACAATTCTCGTTCATTTAAGCCGCGGACTATGCAAAAGAAAGGCGAAGCTCACGCCCGCGGCGGTCAGCTCCGCCGTTCCTTAACTACCGGCACGTACAAACCAGCTTGATCGGATGCGTCGTGCAAATCTTCGGAGAGTAGCACCAGCCGAAGCAGCCAAGTGGCATCGAAGGATCGCCTCCCTCATTGCAGGGCGGACCCGTCCCCTCGTCGGCCAGCGTCGTCGCCGGCAGCGAAAACAAACCCAGGCCCACAAAGCCCAGTCCCGCGGTCACAATCAAAGTCGCTAGAGATGATCTCGCACCATTTTTCATATCCGACCTCCATTTCTAAAGCATCACGGTTCCTGCACGCGCACCCCGCACCGTGCGGACGCGAGCCAATTGCTTGCGCCGAAAAAGAATGACCCCAACAATCACACAAATTAGGCCAATGTTGATGAGTACCAGCCAGCGCCGCGTGCCGAACGGCTCCCGATACTCGGGCAGCCCGAAAGCCGATAGCGTAAATCCCGCCGTGTCCACCGGACCGGTGTCATAGTGAAAATCGCTCAGCACAAACTTGTTCGTACTATTAGGCGGCGAATCGACTTCCAGTTCCGCCCGCTGCAACTCCGGTGGCCCGGCTACGCCATAAGAAAGCTGCACCGTGCTCGTCATCTTGTTCAAATACGTCACGCTGTATCGCTTAACAGCCCAATGATGCAGCGAATCCAGAACCAACGCGCCGCTGACCAGATTTTGCAACGGGTCGGGCCGCGCCGTCGTCGGCGATACCTCGAACTCCAGGTCGACCACACCGCTTTTAGACGCCCCATGCTTGATCCTGAATCGCTCGTCGCTGACAAGTTTTTCGAGCGGCGTCGCCGAGATGCTCCACGGCAGCTCCATCATGCCGACCAGATATTCATACTCCGATCCGACCGGCGTATCCAATTTCTGCCGACCATGTTGCCAGTTGATGACCCACGCCGCCGCCCCGCTACGATCAAGCGAGAATTCGTACCGATCGTTTCGGCTATACACCGACGTGTGCAGAGGCGTTTCACTTGCTTCCTCGAGCAAAAAACTATCGCCGCTTACGTGACCGGTAACGAGCTTCGTTCCCGATCGTGCCGCGCCGCGCGTCTTGCTCGTTTCCGAAAGCTTGTACGTGAAATTCAACACTTTCAGTTTATCCGCCAATTCGCGCCACTGCGGAACGGCCTCCGTTTTGAGCAGCTCGACCAGTTGCGCGGTGTCTACAGATCCGTCCGCCAATGGCGAACCAGCCAGTACCGCTGCTCCAGGCAAGGCGCCAACGAATGCCATCACAGCGGCGACCAGCCCGCGCGAACTTCCATGCCGATTGATGAATCCGGTGTTCATATCTCCACTCGCAGCCCCGTCGCTCGATGCTCACTCTCCAACTTGGCAATCTCCGCCGCCAGCGTGGGCGCAATCGCAAACGAATGCCCGGAGCGAATTCGACGCAGGACGCCGTTACTATCAACCACGGCCGTTGCCGGATATCCATCAACAAGGTATGCCGTGGCGATCGACTCGATCGAACCGTGGTCAATCACCGTCGGAAAGCGAATTCCAAGCGACTGCCACACTAATCGAGCCAACTCCACATCCTTGGCCGACGTCACGCCCAAGAATGCGACTGATCGATCTCGCATTTCCGTCGCCAGGCCGTTCAGCGCCAATAGCGTGCGCAGGGACCACGCGCATCCGCGATCCCAAAAACACAAGACGACCGGCTGGCCAAGGAAATCGGCGGAAGCACAGACGGCGCCGTCCAAGTCCACAGCCTGCCACGGCGGAGCCGGCTTACCGATGACTTGCTCAAGCCGCTTATTTCCATCGACCAGCTCCGATCGCTCTTGGGCGAGTAGCGCCAACTTTCGCTCCAACCAATGCTGCACCACCGGATGCACGATCGCGGGTCGAGCGAGCTCAAGCGCATCAACCGCTTTTTGCAACCAGTGCACGCTGTTTGAAAGGTCCCACAATGCCAGCTCTATGAACTGCTGGTACTCGGCGCATGCGTCGAAATACTCCGCGGCGCTGGTCTTTAGCGTGTTTTCGTTGGGGCCCTCCATTTCGGTCACGTCGACCAGCCAGGCGGTCTCTGACGACGACGTTCGATCGGTCGGCGAACCTCGTTGAAGGATTGTCCGGGCACGATGCACTAAGCCCAGCTCACAATCGAACTCGTACTCGCGATCACGCGAGGCCAAATACGTTGCATCCAGCGCCATACGATTAAGTTCAGTGAAATGAAGAAATTCGTGTGTTGGTTGGGCGTCAGCGGACGCGCAGAATTCGCGGCGCGTGTCATCAACACGCAGCGCACAACTCCAACCGGTGGCAAGTTCCTTCGCACTGTCGGGCAACCGTGGAAAAATCACCGTCGGGTTCGCTAAAGGCGTGATCGTGGCGTTCTCGATGATTTCGCCACTTGCAGAAATATCAACAAAACCCTCGCTCGCGAATGCTTGCTGCCGAGCACGGTTGCCCGCCACGGGCCCCTGCGAGAACAGAATGCGAGAATATCCATCCGCATCGCAACCGATGACGTAGCATTGCCACTCCGTCGCCGACGCAAACGCGTCAGCCTTAATCTCAGCGTACGAAATACCACTATCCGCCGATCGATACGTGAACCGGCGCCCGATACTCAATTGATATCGCGGTAATGGGGTCACTTTTTCTCACTCGGCTGGGCGACTTGTTCAGTGGTGCCTGGCGGCAACGACCGGTCCGGTTTGCGATACGACTTTAAATCTTTCCCGCCGATATCTATCGCACCCGGTGCTGCCTGGTGCGCTAAAGCAACAGCCTCGGCTTGAATGTTTCCCGCAACGGTGCGACCGGAAATCTCGATTAGAAGCTGCGGCGAATTCTGAGAGTCCGCGTACAGAATCGCCTCACGATGAAAGAAACCAGCGTGCTCTGGCGAATGAATCGTTAGTTCGAGCGGAAATATTGCATGGCCGCCGATGGTCGCAGGCAGCGCGCTCGCAACAATGCAGGAACATGACGTGTGAATCCCCGTTAATGCGAGGGGTTTACCGGTCATGTTGATGACCTGGAACTGCACGCTCCGAACGCCACCTTCGGCGCACGCTCCCAGATCAATTGCGGCCGGAAGAACAGCGAGTTCATCGCCTCGCACAAAAGCGCGGGCCGCAGCCAGCGATCCGAAATGGTTCCACAGCACGAGTGCGACGAGCACGAACAGAAGCGTTATCGCACCGGCTGCAAAACTCCAATGACCAAACGAATTCTTAAACGTCAATTGCATGTTCGATAAAGAGCAAATCGGCGAGTGATGAGACGGCGCAACGCCGCGACGAACTGCTGACCTAGTTCTAATGATATGAATCCAAAAACTAAATATGCTTTCGCCTAAATTTGCTTCAACGCATACCTGCGTGCTATGCGTTACTACCCAGGTTGCTTCATCGATTTTTCGCGCTTAAACTGCGGTCGTTGAAAAAGCAGCCGCCGCATTTGAAAGCATCCGCAATCTATGGCTAAAGCAGCGAGTAAAACTGGCACGGTAAGTGGGCTCGATTACTTAGCACACGTCGACAAGTATGCGCCAGGTCGATTGTGTGCCATCTATGGTGACGATACTTTTCTCAAGCTCGAAGTTCTCACCGCGTTGCGGCGAAGCAAGCTCGGCGAAGGCGAGGCCGACTTCTCACTCACTACGTTTGCGGGTCGCGAAGTTCAGCTGCGAGATGTGCTCGACGCACTCTCGGCGCGCTCGTTGTTCGGAGAAGGCGAACCGCTGGTTGTTATTGAAGATGCCGATCCGTTCGTCTCCGAATATCGCGCCGCGCTGGAAGATTACCTGACGAACCGCCCACGCGGGCTTCTCGTGCTGGATGTAAAAACCTGGCCCAGCAATACACGATTGGCCAAAGCAGTGGCGGCTTTGGGCAGCTATGCTTTCGACTGCAATTCGCCAAAGGAAGCCCAACTGAAGCGTTGGATGGCGCAGCGCGCGAAAGACCTCTATAACGTGCGACTCGACACGGCGTCCGCGGATGCGCTTTTAGAACTTGTGCCGCCCGAAATGGGAGTGCTCGCACAGGAGGTGGCAAAGCTCGTGTTGCTAGTCGGCGAAAGCCGCACGATCAACGTTACGCTCGTGACGGAAAACGTCGGGGGTTGGCGAACACGGGCGACGTGGGACATGGTCGATGCGGCGGCCGATGGACGGGCTAGCGAAGCGCTCGCGCAGCTCGATCGCCTGATTGCGTCCGGCGAAAAGCCACATGGATTGTTGCCGCAAATGGCGGCGTCGTTGCGGAAGTTTGCGACCGCGCTCGATCTTATCAACGCCGCGGCGCTCGAAGGACGACGGCTCCCACCGCGCGAAGCACTGGCTCAAGCAGGCGTTCCGCCGTTCAAGCTCTCGGATGCCGAGCGGCAGCTCCGACAACTCGGTCGGCGGCGGGCGGCTGCCTTAACGCAGTGGCTGCTAGCAGCCGACCTCGCCTTGAAAAGCTACAACTCTGCAGACGATCGGGCGCGTACGGAACTCGAGCGGCTCATCGTGCGCTTAGGCATTGGGGCCGATAAAGTCGCTGCTAGTCATTTGTGATGCACGCCTAGAAAGCACCGGCTTGAGCAACTGGCCTGAACTTGCCAGTCTGGTCGCATTTCTCTAACATCCGCGACTTCCTCTCTTTACGTCGACAGCGGTCGGCCACTCACGATGAAAGACCGCGTAGACACCCGCCCTTTATTCACCGCGCATGTTGAAACGTCGCGCTAACCGAAGATCGATTGCCCTGTTCGCAGCGATTACGCTGTCGAGCGCAGGTTGCATGACGCCTTGGTCGACTCCATTCAGCAGGAATGACCAACCGCCTCGCGCGGCGGCGATGACGGACACGACTCCGGTTGCTACCCGCCTGCCCGCCACTTCGAGCAGCGTCGATGCGACCGCCGATATGTCTGGAGTCCTCGACAAAATCGAGGAGGTGCGGGCGCTCGATCCATCAGCAGAACCGAAGCTCATGGAAGAGCTGCGACGCACACCGCCAAACACCTGGCCGTTGGTGGCCGAGCAATTTCGGGCCACGCTGGCCTATCACCAGCAACTTGTAGCCCAAGAACAGCCATCGCCATCAGGCGCGGATGCTGCTTCGGCCGAGCACCAAAAAACCAGCCAAACCAACTTGGCAACCCAAGGTTCGGATTCCACGCATCAAGCTGCGTCCACGCAAATTGGCGCCTTACTCAATCCGAAAACCGCAAATTTGGAAAGCACGGCGGCGCTGTCGCAAACAGCGAACCCGAACCCGAACCCAAACCCGGCCACTGGCAGTGTAAAACCAGCCGTTGTTGCGCCCGCCGAGTTTGCCGAAGGCGGCCCGGCACAAGCGATCAAGCCAGCGGATAACAGCGTTGTGAAACAAGCCGCATTTCAGACGCAAGCGGCTGCCAACCCCACAGCACCGCAAGAGTCCGGGAAAAGTGACCACTCCGAAAAACAGACCGGTGCCGATAAAATACCGCTTGCGAATTCTGCCGGCGACGAGGATTGGCAGAAGCTGGTGCAAAAGGCGGCCGACGAATTGAGTCAGCACCTGCCGCCGTCCCCGGCCACCACGGCCGAGGTCCACCAACATGTAAGCCTGCGGATTCTGCGACTGCTCCAGGGCGACACCGAGAAAGCGCTCGAGCCAATTCCGCACATCGAACCCGCAGAACAAGATTATTGGTCGCGGCAGATATTTGCCCTCGCAACCTATTTAGATCACCACAGCCAGCCGGACGACAAACGCCGCGCCGCAGCCACGGTCGTGCATTTGGATGAAGCCGTTTCTGATCTGCGCGAACTTGGCTCGCTCTCGGTACGCAATCTTTCGTTCTGCAAAAACGTGTACGGTTACGGCGCCTTCGAACCTTACGATGTCGACGTTTTCGCGCCCGGACAGCAGCTTTCCCTGTACGTCGAGGTCGATAACTACCACAGCGTGTCGAACGAGAAAGGCTACTGCACGCTCCTGGGAGCCAGCTATGAGATTCTTGATGAAAAAGGCAAACGCGTCAGCGGCGGCGAATTCCCGGACGTCGATGATTGTTGCCGCAGCCGGCGGCGCGACTTTCACATCCAACTCGGGCTGACGTTGCCCGAAAATCTTACGCCCGGTCATTATCGACTGGAATTGGTCGTGAAAGATCGGCAGAGCGATAAGCTTGGTCACGCCACCACCCAGTTCGATGTTAAGACGGGACGTAAATAATTTGCTGCAACGCGGCGACATTTTGTAGAATCTCGCTCCTCGAGAGGACATTCGTCTCGCGGAGCGGGACGACTACTCTTCACTGCCCGGTGTCCGCGGACTTCTGCCGCCGGTATGCTGGTAATATGCCCAGCAGCACTTATGAGTTTGATGTGAT
>DATBAY010000179.1:0-2547 GCA_036271295.1 Lacipirellulaceae bacterium
GTCGTTGGCCAGGTTGTGCAAACCGGCGAACCGCGCCGCGTGAGCGGCGAACACGATGCGAATGAAGTCGACCGCGCCGTCGATCGTCAAACCGGTTATCGCACGAAGACGATTCTGTGCGTACCGTTGGTCTCTCCGAAAGGAGATCGCTTGGGGGCGTTCGAGCTGCTAAACAAGAAAGACGGTGTGTTCACGGCGGAAGATCAACGCGGGCTGACCGAACTGGCATCGTATGCAGCGGTCGCCTTGGAAAACGTTCAGCATTTTTCGGATCTGCTCGAACGTCATGAAAAAATGGTTGCTCAAGCCGCCCAAGACACTCTGCTCGTTGGCGAAAGCCCCGCTATTCAGGCAGTTCGCGCCACCGCGCAGCGTATTGCCGACACCGATCTGGCGGTGCTCATTCTCGGTGAGAACGGCACTGGCAAGGAGGTGGTCGCACGGGCAATCCATTTCGGCAGCCGACGTCGCAAACATCCGTTCATTGCCGTGAACTGCGCCGCGCTTACAGAAACGCTTTTGGAGAGCGAGCTTTTCGGCCACGAGAAAGGGGCGTTCACCGACGCTTACGAATCGCGCGCCGGCAAATTCGAGCTCGCTTCTGGCGGAACGCTGTTTCTCGACGAAATCGGCGACATGAGCCTCGCCGGCCAAGCCAAGTTACTGCGCGTGCTAGAGGAAAAAACTATCGTGCGTGTCGGCGGAAGTCGGCCGATTCACACCGATGTGCGCGTGTTAGCGGCAACCAATCAGAAACTCGCCGAGCTGGTGCGGGCAAAGCGTTTCCGTGAAGATCTATACTTCCGGCTGAACGTCGTTTCGCTCGAGCTACCACCGTTACGCGAACGAGGCAACGACGTGCTCATTTTGGCCGAGCACTTCCTGCAGTTGTTCAGTAAGCGCGCCGGACGTCGAACTCCACAATTCACTGCCGCCGCCCGCAAACGGCTCGAGAGTCACACCTGGCCCGGAAACGTCCGTGAGTTGCGAAATCTAATGGAGCGCCTGGCGTATCTCTCCAGCAGCGACCGCATCGAGTCCGAAGACTTAGCTTTCATTCTCTCGCCAACATCAGGCGGCCCCTCCGTCATCGCGATCGGCCGCGAACTCAACGATGCCACACACGAGTTCCAGCGCAACTACATCCAACAAACGATCGATCGGGCACGCGGCAACGTCAGCCAGGCAGCGAAAAATCTGGGCGTCCATCGGTCAAACTTGTACCGCAAGATGCGCCAACTAGGAATGGAAGCCGACGAAGAAGACGGCGATGATTAGCCGCCTCAAACGGCCAAGCGCATACTCACGTCGTTACTTTGTCGATGGCTGCCGACAAAGTGTTCATGAGCAGATCGAGATCCTCGCTCGCAATCGCGAGCGGCGGCATCACGTACAGGACATCACCAAGCGGCCGAAGCCAAACTCCATTGGCGAGCGTTTCGCGACACACCCGCCACGCTCGGCGTTCGTTGGCAGGGTAGGGCAGGCCAAGCGAATTGTCGGGTGTAAGTTCCAATGCGCCAATAAGTCCGCGCTGTCGCGTCGTCGCCACATGCGGATGTTCGGCGAGACGACACAGCCAGTCGCTGAGAAGCGCTATTTTTTCCGGCAGCATAGCGAGTGTTCGTTCCTCGTCGAACAAATCAAGACTCGCCAGCCCCGCAGCGCACGCCAGCGGATTTCCACTGAACGTATGGCCGTGATGCAATGTTCGTCCCTCGTGAAACTCACCGAGAAACGCGCCGTAGATTTCGTTGTTGGTAATGGTCGCAGCAAGCGGCAGATAACCGCCCGACAATCCTTTGCCCAGGCACAAAATATCCGGTACCACATCTTCCTGCTGGCAAGCGAACATAGTGCCCGTGCGACCGAAGCCAACGGCGACCTCGTCAGCGATTAGGAGTATCCCTCTGGTTTCGGTTAGCTTTCGCAACTCTTTTAAGAAACCGGGGGGATGCATGACCATTCCGGCGGCACATTGAACAATCGGCTCGATCACCAGCGCCGCGACCTGGTCACGATGCTTCAATGTCAGATAACGTATTTCCTCCGCGAAATAAGCGTAAGCATCCGCCTTACTGTAGTTCTCGGGAATCCTTCGGGCGTCTGGCAGCGGTCCACGAATCACATCGAACAATAGCGGCTTGAACAGCGCGTGAAACCTTGCGATGCCGCTCACACTCGCACTTCCAAGGGTATCTCCGTGATAGGCTTCCCCCAGGGCGATGAACTTGGTCTTCTGCGGCTGAGGTGATTCACACTGCCGCCAATACTGGAACGCCATCTTGAGCGCGACTTCGATCGCCGACGACCCGTCGCTGGAAAAGAATACGTGTTCTAATTTACCAGGCGCGAGATCAGCCAACCGCTTGGCTAAGCGGGCCGACGTATCACTGCCCATGCCGAGCGCCGTGCAGTGCGCGACTCGCTCGAGCTGCTCGCGAATCGCCGCATTGATGCGCGGGTGATTGTGCCCATGCACATTGCACCACATGCTGCTCGCGCCATCAAGGTACGCGCGGCCCTCAATGTCGACCAGCCGGCAGC